>NZ_JBVICA010000014.1:0-218263 GCF_055573115.1 Streptomyces sp. NPDC030222 | reverse complement strand
AACTGCTCGAAATCCTCCAACGACGGATCCTGCGCCTGCAACATCGTGCCCATCGCACCATCCGCCACCACCACACGCGAAACCAACGCCTCGCGGAGTGCTGCGGCTCGGGTCCTGCTGTCCGCGGACGCAGAGGCGGATACGGAAGGGGTCGGCAACGAGGCCATGGATGTGCTCCCTGGAGTGCGACGGCTGTCGGCTTTGCGGCTTCCACGAGGAAGGCGCACGTCGCCAGCCTAGCCAGAAGAGGGTCGGCCCCGCGCGGGCGTCCCACGGGCCGGACGGCATCCTTACTCCCGGAGGGCGGCCCCTCCCGCTCCGATCCCACTCCGCCATCGTGTGCACAGGGAGCAGCGCGGGTCGGCATCGACCGATAGTGTTCAGCATTGTCGAACTGATTGGGAGGTGGGCAGAGCGATGGCGAAGAACATCCAGTCGCTCGAACGGGCGGCTGCGATGCTGCGACTACTCGCGGGCGGGGAGCGCCGGCTCGGACTGTCCGACATCGCCTCCGCGCTCGGCCTGGCCAAGGGCACCGCGCACGGGATTCTCCGGACCCTCCAGCAGGAGGGATTCGTCGAGCAGGACTTCACGTCGGGGCGCTACCAGCTGGGTGCGGAGCTGTTGCGCCTGGGCAACAGCTATCTGGATGTGCACGAGCTGCGGGCCCGGGCGCTGGTGTGGACGGACGATCTTGCGCGGTCCAGTGGCGAGGCGGCGTACCTGGGTGTGCTGCACCAGCAGGGCGTGCTGATCGTGCACCACGTCTTCCGGCCGGACGACAGCCGCCAGGTGCTGGAGGTCGGTGCCATGCAGCCGCTGCATTCGACCGCACTGGGCAAGGTGCTGTCGGCATTCGACCCCGTCGCGCACAGCGAGGTCATGGAGGTCGAGCGGGACGCGTTCACGCCGCGCACGGTCACGGGGCCGGACGAATTCGAGGACGTGCTCGACCTGACCAGGGCGCGCGGCTGGGCGGCGGACGTGGAGGAGACCTGGGACGGCGTGGCGTCGGTCGCCGCCCCGATCCACGACCGGCGCCGGATGCCGGTGGGCGCGGTGGGCATCACGGGTGCGGTGGAGCGCGTGTGCCCCGGCGGAGAGCTGCGGCCGGAGCTGGTCGCCGCGGTACGGGACTGCGCACGCGCGGTGTCCAGGGACCTCGGCGCGGGACGGTTCTGAGCCGGGGGAGTCCCGAGGCAAGAGGTGCTTCGACCGGGCCGGTTCCGACCGGCCCGTTCCCGTCTCCGTCTCCGTCTCCGGGGAGCCCGGAACGGCTTGACCACGGACCCGGCGCGGCTTGACCACGCGCCCGGAACGGCTTGACCACGGGCCCGGCGCGGCATGACCACGTCCGGAGCGGCATGAACGCCGTACCGCGCCGACTCGTCGAGCCGCCCCCGGAGCCGTCCGGTCAGCACTCCGCAGCCGTCCACCCCGTGCGGGAGCCCCGTACGCCCCCAGGCGCCCCCGGGAGCGGAAACGGCCGGACGCGGCCTGTCGACCCCCTGAACGATCCGCTGCCGTGCCGGTACCCGATCCGGCCCGCCCGGCTCGTTTCCGTTTTGCCCGCCGACCGCACGTCCACCGAGGGCGGGCATCTCCGGCACACCCCTTCCGACCTGGGCTTTCCCTGCACGGATATGGCGGTGAGCGGACCCGTATGTCCGCTCAGCGAGTCTTCCGGTTCCGGCGCCGCGATAACGATAGGGATACCGGGGCCACAACTCTTGACGGGCTCCTTACGGCGAACAAAACTGCCGTTCACCGGTCGGCATTGTCGAACACCTAACGGCAATACGCGCTAGAGTGTGGCGACGCCAAGGGCCGGCACCGCCCTCAACCGAGGGCACGAACCACCGGTGGGACCCGGGGGTTCGCCTTCCCCTGGAAGAAGGACAAAGGAGTCGCGCGTGTCCAGCTCCGACATCTTCATCGGCGAGACCATCGGCACCGCCGTACTGATCCTCCTCGGCGGCGGCGTCTGTGCCGCCCTCACCCTCAAGAGCTCCAAGGCACGCAACGCCGGCTGGCTCGCCATCACCTTCGGGTGGGGTTTCGCGGTCCTGACCGCGGTCTACATGACCGGCTCCCTCTCCGGTGCCCACCTCAACCCGGCCGTAACCGTCGGCCTGGCCCTCAAGGACAACGACTGGAGCAACGTCCCGGTCTACGTCGCCGGACAGATGCTCGGCGCCATGATCGGTGCCGCGCTGGTCTGGGTCACGTACTACGGACAGTTCCAAGCACACCTCAGCGACCCCGAGATCGTCGGTGACATCGCCGACAAGCCGGCCGAGGGCCCGCACGAGGGCAACGGTCACGCAGGCCCGGTCCTCGGCATCTTCTCCACCGGCCCGGAGATCCGTAACGTCTGGCAGAACCTTGCCACCGAGATCATCGGCACCGTGGTGCTCGTGCTCGCCGTCCTCTCCTTCGGTCTGAACGACGGAGGCAAGGGACTGGGCACCCTCGGTGGTCTGATAGTCGCACTGGTCGTCGTGTCCATCGGTCTGTCGCTCGGCGGCCCGACCGGATACGCGATCAACCCGGCCCGTGACCTGGGCCCGCGCATTGTGCACGCCCTGCTTCCGCTGCCGAACAAGGGACGCTCCGACTGGGGCTACGCCTGGATCCCCGTCGTCGGCCCGCTTGTCGGTGCCGCCATCGCCGCGGGTATCTACAACATCGCGTTCGCCTGAGCCGTACGTCCTTCCACCAGACTCCCAGGAGCACACTGTGACCGACGCACACACCGCCGGCCCGTTCATCGCCGCCATCGACCAGGGCACCACGTCCAGCCGCTGCATCGTCTTCGACCGGGACGGCCGCATCGTCTCCGTCGACCAGAAGGAGCACGAGCAGATCTTCCCGAAGCCGGGCTGGGTGGAGCACGACGCCTCCGAGATCTGGACCAACGTCCAGGAGGTCGTGGCGGGCGCCATCGAGAAGGGCGGCATCACCGCCGCCGACGTCAAGGCGATCGGCATCACCAACCAGCGCGAGACCACCGTGCTGTGGGACAAGAACACCGGTGAGCCCGTCCACAACGCCATCGTCTGGCAGGACACCCGTACCGATGCGCTCTGCAAGGATCTCGGCCGCAACGTCGGTCAGGACCGCTTCCGCCGGGAGACGGGCCTGCCGCTCGCCAGCTACTTCTCCGGCCCCAAGGTCCGTTGGCTGCTGGACAACGTGGAAGGTCTGCGGGAGCGCGCCGAGCGCGGCGACATCCTCTTCGGCACCATGGACAGCTGGGTCATCTGGAACCTGACCGGCGGCGTCGACGGCGGCCACCACGTCACCGACGTGACCAACGCGTCCCGCACCATGCTGATGAACCTCCACACCATGGAGTGGGACGACAAGATCCTCACCTCCATGGAGGTCCCGGCGGCGCTGCTGCCCGAGATCCGGTCCTCCGCCGAGGTGTACGGCCATGTGAAGGGCGGCGTCCTGGACGGCGTCCCGGTCGCCTCCGCACTCGGCGACCAGCAGGCGGCCCTGTTCGGCCAGACCTGTTTCTCCGAGGGCGAGGCCAAGTCGACCTACGGCACCGGCACCTTCATGCTGCTGAACACCGGTGAGAAGGTCATCAACTCCTACAGCGGCCTGCTGACCACGGTCGGCTACCGGATCGGCGACCAGAAGCCGGTCTACGCGCTGGAGGGCTCCATCGCCGTCACCGGTTCGCTGGTGCAGTGGATGCGCGACCAGATGGGCCTCATCAACTCCGCGGCCGAGATCGAGACGCTCGCGTCCTCGGTCGAGGACAACGGCGGCGCCTACTTCGTCCCGGCCTTCTCCGGACTGTTCGCCCCGTACTGGCGCTCCGACGCCCGCGGTGTGATCGCCGGCCTCACCCGGTACGTCACCAAGGCGCACATCGCCCGCGCCGTGCTCGAGGCCACTGCCTGGCAGACCCGCGAGATCACCGACGCGATGACCAAGGACTCCGGCGTCGAGCTGACCGCGCTCAAGGTCGACGGCGGCATGACCTCCAACAACCTGCTGATGCAGACCCTCTCGGACGTCCTGGACGCACCCGTGGTGCGCCCGATGGTCGCCGAGACCACCTGCCTCGGCGCCGCCTACGCCGCCGGCCTGGCCGTCGGCTTCTGGCCGGACACCGACGCCCTGCGTGCCAACTGGCGCCGGGCCGCCGAGTGGACCCCCCGCATGGACGCTGACAAGCGTGAACGCGAGTACAAGAACTGGCTCAAGGCCGTCGAGCGGACCATGGGCTGGATCGAGGACGAGGAGTAAGACGAAATGAGCACCCTGCAGAGCGTCCCCGCCCTTGGGACGCACCCGGCTGCCGGTTCCCTCCCGAGCCGCGCCGAGACCAGAGAGCGGCTCTCGAAGGCGACGTACGACCTCCTGGTGATCGGCGGTGGCATCCTGGGCATCTCGACGGCCTGGCACGCCGCGCAGTCCGGACTGCGGGTGGCCCTGGTGGACGCCGGCGACTTCGCCGGCGCCACCTCCTCCGCCTCCTCCAAGCTGCTCCACGGCGGACTGCGCTACCTGCAGACCGGCGCGGTGAAGCTGGTCGCGGAGAACCACTTCGAGCGGCGGGCGGTGTCCCGGGACGTCGCACCCCACCTGTCCAACCCGCTCACGTTCTACCTGCCGGTCTACAAGGGCGGACCGCACGGCGCCGCCAAGCTCGGCGCGGGAGTCTTCGCGTACTCGGCACTGTCGGCGTTCGGTGACGGCATAGGCCACGTCATCAGTCCGGCCCGTGCCCAGCGCGACGTCCCCGAGCTGCGCACGGACGATCTGAAGGCCGTCGCGGTCTACGGCGACGACCAGATGAACGACTCCCGTATGGCGCTGATGACCGTACGAGCCGCGGTCGACGCGGGGGCCACGGTCCTCAACCACGCCGAGGTGACCGGGCTGCGCTTCACGCGCGGCCGGGTCACCGGAGCGGACCTCAAGGACCGTACGGACGACACCGAGTTCGGTGTCGACGCCCGGCTGGTGCTCAACGCCACCGGTCCGTGGGTGGACCACCTGCGCCGGATGGAGGACCCGGATGCGGCCCCCTCCATCCGCCTCTCCAAGGGCGCCCACCTGGTCCTCAAGCGCACCTCCCCCTGGAAGGCGGCGCTGGCGACCCCGATCGACAAGTACCGCATCACCTTCGCCCTCCCCTGGGAGGACATGCTGCTGCTCGGTACGACGGACGAGGAGTACGAAGGCGACCCGGCGGACGTCGCGGTCAACGAGAAGGACATCTCCCAGATCCTGGACGAGGCCGCCTTCTCCATCCGCGACCAGCAGCTCAGCCGCGATCTCATCACCTACTCGTTCGCGGGTCTTCGGGTGCTGCCGGGCGGTCCCGGCGACACCTCCAAGGCCAAGCGCGAGACGGTGGTGACGGAGGGCCGCGGCGGCATGCTGTCGGTGGCGGGCGGCAAGTGGACGACCTTCCGCCACATCGGCCGCACCGTCATGAACAAGCTGGCGACGCTGCCCGGCCGTCCGCTGGGCGAGGACATGGAGCCGATCTCGCAGCTGCCGAGGAAGCTCCCGCTGCCGGGTATCGCCAACCCGCGTGCGGTCGCCCACCGGCTGCTCGTCGACGGTCCGGCTCCCGGCCCGCGCATGGCCGCGGACACCGCGCGCCACCTCGCCACGCACTACGGCTCGCTGTCCTTCGACATCGCGCGCCTGGCCAACGAGGACCCCGCGCTGGCCGAACGCGTCCACCCGGACGCGCCGGAGATCTGGGCGCAGGTCGTCTACGCCCGTGACCACGAGTGGGCCGAGACGGTGGACGACGTACTGCGCCGCCGTACGACCCTGACGATCCGCGGCCTGGCCACGGACGAGGTCCGCGCCAAGGTCCAGGGCCTGCTCGACCGGCGCTGACGCAGAGACCGAGAGGGCCGGCTCCTGGAGGGAGGAGCCGGCCCTCTCACTGCATCCGGCCGCGCTCTGAGGCAGGGGCGGCCGGGGACAACGCCCATTGCCGACGATGGCCCTCAGCGGTCGGCGAGGACCTTTTCCAGGCGCGGGAGCACGACTTCCGCGACGCCCGGGACGAGGGCTGCCGCGCGCTTCGTCCCTGCCTCCGCCGTGGCGGCGTCCGAGGCCGCCGTGGCTGCTTCCGTCGCCGCCGTGAGGGCCTCCGACGCCGGCGCGGGGAGGATCGCGACGTCGGGTGCGGGGAGGATCGCGGCGTCCGGCGCAGTCCCCGGAACCGGCAGGATCGCGGCGTCCGGCGCGGGCAGGACCGGGGAGTCCGGCGCCGCCTCCGGAACCGGCAGGATCGCGGCGTCCGGCACCATCTCCGGCGCGGGCAGGGTTTCCGGCGCGGGCAGGGTCAAGGCGTCCGGCGACGTCGTCGATCCGGGTGCCGTCGGCGAAGGCCGGCCGAACAGCACCACCGCCTCGTAGTACATCCAGGCGGTTCCCTCGCAGGACGTGCGCTCCGACCCCGAGTAGGCGGTGCACACGCGCAGCAGGTCGGCGTGGAACGCCCTGTCCAGCCGGTCCTTGTGTGCGGCGAAGGTGCCCGCCGCGTGGTAGTTCCGGTATCCGAAGTCGTGCCGCGCACAGGCGGAACCGAACGGGAACCCGAACGGGTCGTCCGGGGAGGCCGTGCAGTTGTCGGTGGACCAGTCGAACCCGTAGGCCCGCCAGGCGTCCTGATGCGTCCGGGCGGCGTTCCACGAGGCGTAGCTGACGGCGCCGACGTCCGTCCACGTCCGCAGCACGGCATCCTTGTCGGCGGGCACGGCGGCCGCTTCGGTGACGGGGAGCGCCCCGGCGACGAGGGCGATCAGAGAGACGGCGAGCGAACGGGCGCGACGGCGCATCGGTACCTCCGGGGGCAGGTCGGGGATGACGGCCCGCCGGAGGATTCCGCTCGCGGACGGACCGGCCACAGCCTGCCCTTCCGTCCCCGTCGTCCCCGCCCGTAAGGGCGCACGCCACGCCGCATTCGCCCGGACGGGGCAGACCCGCCCCGGACCAAGGGCGGATGACGCCAGGGGTCCGGTCCGTCGCGGCATCCCCTTGCGACGAGGGCGAGTCGGCCGCCACGCCCGGGAAAAATCCCCGGGCCGGGCCTGTTCCGCCGAGCGCACACAAGGGGACGGGACAGGAACGCGACAGCCGCCACGGCACCACGCGCCGCACCAGAACCGGCGTCGGCGTCGGCGTCGGCGTCGGCGTCGGCGTCGGCGTCGGCGTCGGCGTCGGCGTCGGCGTCGGCGCACGATGACACGGTGCACGGACCACGCTCGCGGTGGCCGGGTTGGGGAGCCCGCGGAACGGTCACTATGATCCGCCGATGATCACACGAAAGCGACTGGCGGCCGGACTCTGCGGCCTGCTGGTCACGTTGAGCGGTGGGCTCGCCCCGGCCACGGCGGTGGCCGACGACGAGCCGGCCGCCAAGAAGGAACCGCCGAAGGTCGAACTCGTCCTGGATGTCAGCGGCTCGATGCGGGCCCGGGACATCGACGGACAGTCACGCATGTCCGCCGCCAAGCAGGCGTTCAACGAGGTGCTGGACGCCGTGCCGGAGGAGGTGCTGCTCGGCATCCGGACGCTCGGCGCCAACTACCCCGGCAAGGACCGGAAGACCGGCTGCAAGGACACCCGGCAGCTGTACCCGGTCGGCAAACTGGACCGCACCGAGGCGAAGACCGCCGTGGCGACGCTCGCGCCCACCGGATGGACACCGATCGGTCCGGCCCTGCTGGGCGCGGCAGACGACCTGGAGGGCGGGGACGCCACCCGGCGGATCGTGCTCATCACCGACGGCGAGGACACCTGCGCACCGCTCGACCCCTGCGTCGTGGCGCGGGAGATCGCCGCGAAGGGCATCCACCTCACCATCGACACGCTCGGGCTCGTCCCGGACGCCAAGACCCGCGCACAGCTGATCTGCATCGCCGAGGCGACCGGCGGCACCTACACATCCGTACAGCACAAGGACGAACTGTCCGACCGGGTCAGCCAGTTGGTCGAACGGGCCGCGGAGCCCGTGGTCACGCCGGTGGCGGCCAAGGGCGCGGACCGTTGCGCCGACGCGCCGCAGCTGAAGGCGGGTCTGTACACCGACCGCGAGTCCTTCGGCCAGCACCGCTGGTACCGGGTCGACGTCCTGCCCGGCCAGGAGCTGCGCGCCTCGGTGAGCATCGCGGCGGACCGGGCGGTCAACCGGGACCACGGGGTGATGCTGCGGGCATCGACGGTGCACGGCCGGGAGATCGTGCGCGGTGAGGCGACCGGCGCGGGCCGCACGGACGTCCTGTCGACGGGCCTGCGGTATCCGAAGCCCGACACCGACGGCGCGGGCGGGGATGCCGTCCTGGATTCCGGCTCCGGTGACGACAAGCCGGCCGCCGAAACCGTCTGTCTGCGGGTCAGCAACGCCTTCTCCGCCCCCGCGTCCGTCAAGACCACACCCGGCCTGCCCCTGGAGCTGACGATCGACGTCGTCGACGGACCGGACGAGGCGTCAGACGCGGCGTTCCTCGGTCTCGGCCACGGCTGGTGGCTGCTGATCGTCCTGGCAGTGGTCGGCTTCGCGGCCGGTCTGCTGTGGGGCTGGATCTCGCGCTGGCGCATCTCCGTCTGGAGGACCACCTGATGCGTACCGTCCGTATGCTCACCGGCCTGCTGCTCGCCGCCGCGGCCCTCGTCGCCGTGCCGGGCACGGCGGCGGCGGCGCCCAGCCCTTCCCCGAGTCCGACGGACGACGGGCCGTCCGCCGCCCCTACCGAGGCCGGTACGTCGTTCCGCACGGCCACGGTCGTCCGCCCCGGCCAGCGGGCCACCGCGAACGCGTCGACCGGTGACTACCTGTACTGGCAGTTCCCGGCGGACGCGGGTGAACGGGCCACCGTGCGGGCGACGGTGAAGCTCCCCGAGTCGTCCGCCCGGCACGGCGGCCACACCTGGCAGCTCGACGTCTACGACGGCCTGCGC
Organism: Streptomyces sp. NPDC030222; assembly: GCF_055573115.1. NCBI lineage: Bacteria > Bacillati > Actinomycetota > Actinomycetes > Kitasatosporales > Streptomycetaceae > Streptomyces > Streptomyces sp. NPDC030222. The sequence goes on along the minus strand of NZ_JBVICA010000014.1, from coordinate 209,311 downwards.
CGCCGCCAGGCCTGCCGGTACGGCAGCAACACCGTCACCGCCCGGCAGGACGCCACGTCCGTGGAGCTGTCGTGCGCGCTGCGCACGGTGCGGTCCTGGTCCGAGCCCTGGGCCAACGACCCGCTGCCGGGCACCTACTACATACGTCTGACCGTGACGAGCGCCCCCACCGAGGACCTCGGCCAGCCCGTCGACGCGGCGGTCGACGTCGTCACGTCCGACGCGGGCGGCGCGCAGGCGGTCGACGGCTCGCTGTCCGAGCCGCTGGTTCCCGCGGCGGGCCCGTCCGTGGAGCCGGAGGGCGGCTGGTCCTCCGGCTGGTGGTCGTCGCGCTGGCTCTGGACGGCGGGCGGCGCGGTGGTGGCGGCGCTGGCCGGCATCTGGGGCCACAGCCTGACGCGCGGCCGGGGACGTCCGGCGCACGTGCCGCCGGGCGTCTGACGGGCACAACGGCGGCGACGGCAGGCGACGGCCGTCCGCGGGCCATGTCGGATCCCGTGGGCGGCCGTCCCGGCCGCAGACCGTTGCCAGTGTGCTCGGCAGGAACGGACGGACACCGCCCGTCCGTTCCCCAATGCCCACGCGGGCCTTCCGCAGGCCGAGCGGCGCAAGGCGGTGAGCCGCGCCGCGGGCTGGATCTCCCCGGTGGTGGTGCACCGGGGCCGGGTGGACGGCGTAGGGGACTTCACGCCCGACGGGACCGTGGACGTGCGGGTTCTCTGCTCGGAGAGCCCCGAGGTGCCGAAGGAGGCTCCGGCGGCCGAGGCGGCCCATCCGGCCCTCTGCACGGGCCGCCCGGCGTACGGGCTGTCCATACGGACGGACTGAGGCCCGCGGGACGGCGGGCGTTCCGCTCACCGGGCGATCGCGCGCACCCGGACCCCCCTCGGGGAAGGATGGGGCCATGAGACTCGCCGAGCTCGCCCGGGCCTCCCGGGACATCGCCGCCGCGTCCGCGCGGACGGAGAAGATCGCGCTGCTGGCCCGGCTGTTCGGCGCCGCCGAGCCGGCCGAGGCACCGGTGGTGATCACCTATCTGGCGGGGCGGCTGCCGCAGCGCCGCATCGGGGTGGGGTGGAGCACGCTCAGGGAGCGGCAGGCACCGGCGACGGAGTCCCGGATGGAGGTGCTGGAAGTCGATGCGGCGCTGAGCCGGATCGCAGCCGTCTCGGGCAAGGGCGCCCAAGGCGAGCGCAGGCGGCTGGTGCGCGAGCTGATGGCCTCCGCCACCGAGGAGGAGCAGGTCTTCCTCATCCGGCTGATCAGCGGCGAACTGCGCCAGGGCGCCCTGGACGCCGTGGCTCTGGAGGGGCTGGCGGCGGCAGGCGGGGCACCACCGGCGGACGTGCGGCAGGCCGTCATGCTGAGCGGTTCCCCGGCCGCGGTGGCACAGGCTCTGCTCGCCGAGGGCCCGGCGGCCCTGGGACGGTTCCGGCTGACTCTCGGCCGGCCCGTGCTGCCGATGCTCGCGCACACCGCGAAGTCGGTCGGGGAAGCGCTCGACAAGGCGGGCCCGTGCGCGCTGGAGGAGAAACTCGACGGCGTGCGCATCCAGGTGCACCGGGACGGCGGCACCGTGCGGGTCTTCACCCGTACGCTCGCCGACATCACGGCACGGGTTCCCGAGGTGGTCGCCACGGTCCTCGCACTGCCGGTCGAACAGGCCGTGCTGGACGGGGAACTGCTGGCCCTCGACGCGCAGGGGTGGCCGCGGCCGTTCCAGGAGACGTCCGGCAGGGTGGGCTCCACGCTCGACGTGACGCTCGCGCGGTCCGCGGTGCCGCTGTCCCCCGTCTTCTTCGACGTGCTGTACGCCGAGAGGCAGGACCTGCTCGCCGCTCCGACGGCCGACCGCCACGCCGTGCTCGACCGGATGCTGCCCGAGGCGCTGCGGGTGCGGCGCCTGGTCGTCGGCGACCCGTCCGCGGCCGGGGACCGGCACGCCGCGGAGGAGTTCGCCGCCGCCGTCCTCGCCCGAGGCCATGAAGGCGTGGTCGTGAAGGCACTGGACGCGCCCTACAGCGCGGGCCGCCGCGGCGCGGCGTGGCTGAAGGTGAAGCCGGTGCACACCCTCGACCTGGTGGTGCTGGCCGCCGAGTGGGGGCACGGGCGGCGGACCGGGACGCTCTCCAACCTGCATCTGGGCGCCCGCCGTCGCGACGGCGGATTCGCCATGCTCGGCAAGACGTTCAAGGGCCTGACGGACACCATGCTGGCCTGGCAGACGAAGCGGCTGCGGGAACTGGCCGTCGCGGAGGAGTCCTGGGGCGTACGGGTACGTCCCGAACTGGTCGTGGAGATCGCCTTCGACGGAGTCCAGCGGTCCAGCCGCTACCCCGAGGGTGTCACCCTCCGATTCGCGCGCGTGGTGCAGTTCCGTGAGGACAAGCCGGCGGCGGAGGCGGACACCGTGGAGAGCGTGACGGCGCTTCTCGACGGTCCGGACACCGCAGGCGATCACCACCCGTAGCAGCCGGTCCACGGAGTGGAGATCCGACCGGACGCCGCCGCCTGTCAGGGAGCGGTGGTCGCACTGCACCCGGGCTCGCGGTGGGGCGGGCCGGACTCCGGGGGCCGGCCCTGGGGGGCAACGCCTCATGGGTGCGGGCCTGCCCGGGTCCGCCGTGCACAGCGAGGACCGGCACGGTGTGTGCCGGCTCGCGACGCACCGTGCCCGCCCCGGGGCGCCCGCCAGGGCGGGGGTCGTTGCGCTGCGGGCCCGCCGTCCGGGGGACGACGTCATTCACCGGGGAAGGCCGGGGCAGGGCCCGGAGCGTGTTGCGCGGCCCCGGCGGGGGGTTCATAGTCCGAAGCATGGACGCGCGCGAGGCGGCGCTGCAGCGGGCGCACGAGCATGCCGTCCGCTGGCTCGCGAGTCTCTCGGACCGGCCGGTACCGGCCCGTGCCTCGGTCGACGAGGTCGTACGGGCGCTCGGCCCGGAGCTGCCGGAGGAACCGAGCCCGCCCGCGGACGTCATCGACCTGCTTGCCACCGCCGGCGAGCCCGGCCTGACCGCCTTCCCCAGCGGCCGGTTCTACGGATTCGTGGTCGGCGGCAGCCAGCCGGCCGCCCTCGCCGCCGACTGGCTGGTGAGCGCATGGGACCAGAACTGTGTGATGCGTCTGGTCTCCCCGGCGCACACCGCCGTCGAGGACATCGCCGGGGCCTGGCTGCTGGACCTGCTCGGCCTTCCCCCGGAGAGCGCCGTCGGATTCACCACGGGCGCCACGATGGCGAACTTCACCTGTCTCGCCGCCGCCCGCGACACCGTCCTGCGGCAGGCGGGCTGGAACGTCGTCCGTGACGGTCTCACGGGCGGGCCGGGCGTACGGGTCCTGACCGGTGAGGCCCGCCACATGGCCGTCGACCTGGCGCTGCGCTATCTCGGTCTGGGCGAGCCGCAGCTCGTGGAGGCGGACGACCAGGGGCGCATCGTCCCCGGGGCGCTGCTGCACGCCCTGGACACCGGTGGCGCCCGGCCGACCATCGTGGTACTCCAGGCGGGAGAGATCCACTCGGGGGCGTTCGACTCGTTCGGGGAGACGATCGGGGCCGCCCACCATGCGGGCGCCTGGGTGCACGTCGACGGTGCCTTCGGGCTCTGGGCCGCCGCGTCCCCCGCGTACGCGCACCTGACGGCAGGCTGCGAGCACGCCGATTCCTGGGCGACGGACGCCCACAAGACGCTGAACGTCCCGTACGACTGCGGCGTCGCCGTCGTACGGGACGCCTCGACCGTCCAGGCGGCCATGGGCCGTCAGGGCGAGTACCTCATCCACCACGAGCACGGCGATCCGTTCGACAAGGTGCCGGAACTCTCGCGCCGGGGCCGGGCCTTCACCGTCTGGGCGGCGCTCCGTTCCCTGGGCAGGTCGGGCGTCGCCGCACTCGTCGAGCGTCTGTGCCGTCATGCCGCGGCGTTCTCGACGGGCATCGCGGACATCCGCGGGGCGCGGGTGCTCAACGACGTGGTGTTCACCCAGGTCTGCGCCGACTTCGGCGACGACGAGCGCACGGACCGGGTGCTCGCCCTGCTGCTCGCCGACGGCACGGCCTGGATCAGCGGCTCCACCTGGCACGGTCACCGGGTGATGCGCATCTCGGTGAGCAACTGGTCCACGACCGAGGAGGACGTGGCCCGCACCCTGGACGCGATCCGCCGCGCCGCTGCGGCGGCCGACGTCAGTGTCCTGTGACCACGGAACCCTCGCGGCTTCCGACGGCGCGTCCGGTGTCCCCTTTTTCCGGCGGCCCGTCGAGCCGCGTACGGCGAAGGGGCCGGTCCCGCCCTCCGTCGTCCCGGTTCGTGAAGGGCGCCCACCTCCCCCACGGGTGAGCGCCCTTCACCGGGGCCTCGCGACGCACCACCATGCGGCTCCCCCCTGGTGCGCCGCGACGCATGACGATCGTCCCGCCCGCCGGAGGGCCGCCGCATCGTTCGCCGGAACGAGCCGCCTCCGCCGGACAGCGGAGTCGACATCACGCCACATCGGAGCGCCCCGCGCCCGTCCTCCCGCGCCCGTTCTGCTGCGCGTTGCCGGTTGTCGTCGCCCCCGGGTTCCGGCTCACCGCCGCCGTGATGTTTGCTGATCACATGAACTACCTGAAGGCAGACCCGGACAAGGTCCGCGCCGGCAGGACCTCGTCCGGCACCCGGGGGCTGTTCGTCGGCCTGGCGCTGGGCGAGACGCTGGGAGCCGCACGCGGCGCGGTGCCGGCTGCGGGACCGCTGCAGGCCGGTGTCTGCACCCAGTTGGCGTGCTTCACGGCCGAGGGCCTGGTGCGGGCAAGCGTACGCGGGAACCACAAGGGCATCTGCCATCCCCCTTCGGTGCTGTGGCACGCCTACTGCCGGTGGGCGGCCCTCCAGGGCATCGAGGCCGAACGCCTGCGGGAGCGCTGGACCATGGGGCTCGACCGGCCGTGGCCGACCGGCTGGCTCGCGGAGGTGCCCGCGCTCGCCGAGCGCCGTGGTGACGCACCGGCGACCGTGGCCGCGCTCTCCCGGATCGAGCAGGGCACCGTGGCCGAGCCCGCCACGAACAGCGGTGGCTGGCACGCACTCGGACGCACGCTCCCGGCCGCCGCGGTGTCCGGTTGCCAGGCCCAAATGCTCCGGGACTTCGCGGCGCTGACGCACGGCGCCCCCGCTGCGCAGTCCGCCACGGTTCATGCCGCGCTGCTGGTCCGCCGGTGTCTGGCCGGGGGCGGCGTCCACGAGACGCTCACGGCCGCGGTGTCCGCCCTTCCCGGCCTCGACGAGAACACCACCGCAGAGGACACCAGGCGCCTCGCCGCGGTGCTCCGCCTGGCGGTCGAACGGCCGGGGGACCAGGCCGAACTGATCCGCCTCGCTCCCGGCCCGACCGCCCTCTCGGCCCTCCACGGCGGCCTCTACGCCGCCGCCTCCTTCCCCGGCCGCGAACACGTCGAAGCCGCGCTCCGTTTCGCCTCCGGGGCCCCGGAGGGCACCGCGGTCGCCTGTGTCGCTGGGGCGTTCCTGGGCGCCCTCCACGGGGTGGAGGCGCTGCCGGTCCGGCTGGTCGGCCGCCACGAACTGTCCTGGGTCCTCGACGCCCTGGCGCGCGATCTCGTACAGGAGTTCACGCACTCCCCGGGCGGGGGCGAGTACCAGGAGGCGTGGGACCCGCAGTGGTGGTACCGCTATCCGGGCTACTGAGCCGTATCCGGCGCCCCTCGCCCACGCCCACACCTCCGTTCCCGCTCGGCAGAGGATCACCGTGAACCGCTCCCCCGAGTCCTTCCAGCTCGTCGCCGGCGCCGATGAGTCCCCCGTGATCCTGCACGTACCGCACTCGTCGCGGATGATCCCGGAACACGTCCGGGCCGGCATCGTGCTGGACGACCGGGCCCTCGAGTCGGAGCTCGACCACATCACCGACTCCCACACCGCTCGTATCGCCGCGGCCGCCGCGGACGCCGCCCGGGTGACGCCCTGGCGGTTCGTCAACCAGCTGTCCCGGCTGGTCGTCGACCCCGAACGCTTCCCGGACGAGCGGGAGGAGATGCTCGCCGTCGGCATGGGCGCGGTGTACACCCACACCACTCACCGGGAGCGTCTGCGTCCCGCCGGGTTCGATACGCGGCCGCTGGTCGACGGCTTCTTCCACCCGTACGCGGAGGCCGTGACGCGGGCCGTGGAGGAACGTCTGGCGGCCGTCGGGCGGGCGGTGGTCGTCGACGTCCACTCGTATCCGACGGCGGCCCTCCCCTACGAGCTGCACGGGGACGGCCCGCGCCCGCCGATCTGTCTCGGGACGGACGCCTTCCACACCCCCGCCGGCCTTCTCGCCGCCGCGGAGCAGGCCTTCGCCGGCTTCGGCGGCACCGGGATCGACAGCCCCTTCGCCGGCACCTACGTGCCGCTGCGTCACTACGGAAAGGACGCTCGGGTCGGAGCGCTCATGGTGGAGATCCGCCGGGACGTCTACATGCGGGAGCCGGGCGGTGCCCCGCACCAGGGACTCGACGCCCTCGCCGGTGCGCTCGCGGCGCTGGTGGACGCGGTGGGGTGAGCGACCCGCCCGCCGGGGCCCTCGCTTCAGGACGGCAGACGCTCCACCTCTCGCCAGAAGGCGTCGACCCTGGCGTTGAAGGCCTCAGGCGCTTCCTGGATGGCATGCACCTCCGCCTCCATGGTCACGTCCTGGTGCTTCCACTGCCACGGCAGAGGGCGGACTTCCTCGCGTCGGCGACGGAGGCGAACGGGAGGCCTCGGGCCGGGGTGCTCGTACCGGCGAGGGTGACACCGGCCGGAGCGAGGAGCACACCCATCACACGTATGCGCATCGTCACCATGCGCCCCGACGTCCTGACGTCACGTCAGGACGTCAGCGGGGCGGCGGCGGACCGCCGTCTCGGGCGGACGCCGTTCACCAGCGGACGCCCCTCACCGGTGGACGCCGATCACCGGCGGCCCGCGCGTCACCGGTGGCCGTGGTCACCGGCGGACCGCTCTCCCGCGCGTCACCGGCGGCCGGCACGTCCCGGCGGCGGGCCCTGACCGGGCCCGGGCCGGCCCGGGGTCCGCCGGCCACAAGTTGCAGCGGCCACGTTCCTGGTTCATGGTGTTGCTCGGAGAACCACGTCGAGAGCACTCCGTGAACAGCGCCGGATGAACCGCACGCGCGCACCGCGCGCAGGTCGCGTCATCGACGCCGCGCCATCACCGGGTGCGCACCGCATGGACTGTATCGGAGCCCGATCCGGCTTCGCGGAACGGCGGCCGTGCGGCTCGTTTCCCTGATCAGCCGGCTCATCGCCGCGCCTTCGCGCGGCTGCCCGGGAGGACCCTATCCATGGCTGAGCATTCGGGCAGTGTCGCCTTCTTCGACATCGGGAACACCCTGGCCTCCGTGCGGGTATCCGCGGACGGGACGGACATCGAGAGCATGACGGTGTTCCCGCACGTACCACCCGTGCTGGAGGAACTCCGCGAGAAGGGGGTCCGGCTCGGCATCATCTCGCACCGCGGCTCCATCCCGGAGGAACGCGTCGACGCGGCCCTCGACCGCGCCGGCCTGCTGCCGTTCTTCGAGCGCCGGTTGATCCTCTACGGGCCGAAGGACTCCACCCTGATCTTCGAGCAGGCGGCGGCGGAGGCAACGGAGCGGAACGGCCCGGACGGCCGGAGACCACGGCTGCTGTTCGTGGGCGAGGACGCCACCGAGCGTTCCTTCGCCCTCCTCGCGGACTTCCTCGTCGCGCCGCATCCGGACCTCGCGGCGAGCGTGCTGGACCAGCTCGCGCCGCTCAGGTTCCTGCGCATCGGCGTCGCTCCCTCGACGAACGGATCCGACTGGCGGGCCGTCCTGCGGGAGCAGCCCCTGGTTCCGCTGCACATCGCCGCGGACCGCGGGAGTCCCGGGTCGGTCGAGGTGTACGCGGTGGCGGACGCGGCGACCGCGCTGCGGCTGGACGACCTCGGATTCTCGGTGGACCGGCTGGGCGAGGAGGACGAACCGCTCACCACGGACCTCTACCTGCTGCGCGACGACCGGCAGAGCGAGAGCGGTTTCGGATCGGCGGCCGGCAACGCCTTCGACCTGTTCGCCGGTGACCGGTCGGCGCGGCGGGTGCTCAGCTCCACCAAGGAAGGGCTGTTCGTCGCGATCCCCGCGGGGCGTTCGGTGGAGAGCTACCACTTCGCCGGAGCCCGCCACGGCCACAATCTGAAGCTGCAGGCCTCACCCTCCCTGCTGGACCTGCCCGGCAACGGCTCCGGGAGGCCGTCGGCGGCCGCACCCGCGCTGCTCCGCGAGGACGGGGCGTTCGCCCCGGAACTGACGGCCGCGGAGAAGGACGTCATCGCGTCGAACATCACGACCGAGCGGATGGGCCGCGAGGTCGCCCGCTACTCCGGAGCGCATCCGGCGTCCGGGGACGTCACCATCCGCAGCCGCCACATCCACCACCCGGACAACGCGGTGGCCGTCCGCGCCCTGGTCGACGACCTGACCGCCGCCGGGGCCGGCCGGCTGACGGTCCGTACCCACCCGTTCGTCCACGAGGGCCGACTGCTCCAGAACGTGGAGGCCGTCCTGCCCGGTTCCGGAGTCGACGGCGTCGTCCTGGTCACCGCGCACATGGACTCGACCGGGGCACGGCAGGCCGGATACCGCGCGCCGGTCGACCCGGCCCCCGGCGCGGACGACGACGGCAGCGGTGTCGCGGGCGCCCTGTGCGCGGTGCGGGCGGTCCTGGCGCTCGCGTCCGAAGGCGCCGCGCCGCGGCGGGAAGTGCGGTTCGTCTTCTTCAACGCGGAGGAGCACGGACTCGTGGGCAGCCACGCCTACGCGCGGGACCAGGCCATGCTCGGTACCGACATCGTGGCGGTGCTGCAGATGGACATGATGGGCTTTGACGTACAGCCGCCCGCCGCCTTCGAACTCCACGCCGGATTCACGCCGTCCGCCGACGTGGAATCACGTTCGGTGCGGCTCGCCCGGCTGATCGCCGCCATGACGGAACAGGTCTCCCCGGGGCTTCCGGCCCCGCAGATGTATCCGGGCCCCAACGGCGACGGCGACCCCGCCGAGGAACGCAGCGACCACTACAGCTTCCAGCTCCACGGCTACGCGGCCTGTCTCGCCTCGGAGGACTTCTTCGCCGGGCCGGGCCCCACGGCGCCGGGCCACGAACCCAATCCGAACTACCACCTGCCCGCCGACAAGAAGATCAACGAGGGCTACGCGAGGGACATCGCACGGGCTGTGACCGCGGCTGCGTGGGTTTCCGTCACCCGCTAGCAGGAAGGAACCATCGTGGTGTTCGAGCTCACGGAGAACGTCCACAGCGAGAACAACGGCAAGGTGCAGCACCTGGAGCACTTCCAGCAACCCTACGTGGCGGTGTCACCGGCGAGTCCGGAGCTGGCGGAGCGCGACGGCATCTCCCGGGTGCCCGCGGCGACGGCCCAGGTCCTCGCCGAGAGCTATCTGCGCGAGGTCGCCCCCGTCTACGGCATCAGCGAGTCGATGCTCCCGGGGAACGGCAGCGGCGAGTCGCTCGCCGGCCGCGGCGCCGCGGCCCCGGCACAACCCGTCCACAGCCGACTGGAGCTGACGGAGGAGAAGGAGGTGATGGGCACCACCATCGTCTCCTACCAGCAGAAGTACGACGACCTGCCGGTGTGGGAGGCCGGGGTCAGCGTCACCATCCAGCCGGAGCCGATGCGGGTGACGGCGTCGCAGAGTTCGGTCCGCCCGGAGGTCGCCCTGCCGGAGGAGTCCTTGCAGGCCGGGCCGTTCGGTCCCGGTGACATCACGCCGGGAGTGCTCAAGTCCCTGCTGGGCCTGCGGGCCCAAGAGAACCCGACGCTCAACGGGACACCGCGGCAGCTGGTGTACCAGTACGATCCGGACCGGAGGTTCGACCCCGAGGCGCGGACCACGCCCGACGAACGCCTGGAGGAGTCGCCTCCCACCCTGCCGCTCCCACCCGTACCGGCCGCCGTCGTCCCGCAGGGGTTCTACCGGGTGACCGAGGTGCTGTTCACCCTGTCCGTCCCCGGATTCGAGGGCCTCAACTGGCGCGCCTTCGTCGAGTCCACGACCGGGGCGGTCGTCTACCTGCGGGCGCTGACCGCCTGTGCCACCGCGCTGGTCTTCCGCAGGGACCCGCTGACCGCGGGAGCCCCCGCAGCGCCGCCGACCGGCCCGGCAGCCACCCTCAACCCGTTCCGGTCCTCCGTGGTCCTGCAGGGACTGACGAACGGGAACCCGCAGAAACTCAAGGGATCGTTCGTCGAGCTCGTCGACACGGCTCCGCCGACGATCGCACCGCCGGGTGCCGCCAACCCCCCGGCGAACTTCTTCTTCGACGCGCCCGCCAGGGAGTTCGCCGCGGTGAACGCGTACCACCACTGCGACTGGCTCTTCCGCCAGATGCAGGGGATGGGCTTCAACCTCGCGACCTACTTCGACGGGACGGACTTCCCCGTCCCCGTGGACGCGTGCGGCTTCAGCGACGCGATCAACGCCCGGGCGCCGGGCAATGTGACGGGCACGGGTTCCGGCGGATTCGAGTTCGGTCTGGCAGGCGCCCCCTTCCCGGCCGTGAGCATCGCCGCCGACCTGCGTGTCGTCCTGCACGAGTTCGGCCACACCGTCCTCTGGGACAGCGTCCACTCCCCGAACTTCGGCTTCGCCCACAGCGCCGGGGACAGCCTGGCCGCGGTGTTCATGGATCCCGAGTCGTTCCTCAGGACCGACCCGGTGCGCCGGTTCCAGACCTTCCCGTGGATCCTCCCGGACCGCAACCACGGCCGTGACGTGGCCACGGGCTGGGCATGGGGCGGTACGAACGACCAGGGCGGCTACAAGAGCGAACAGATCCTGTCCACCACCCACTTCCGGCTGTACCGGTCCCTCGGCGGGGACTCGCCGGACGTGAACCGGCGGAAACTGGCGGCCCGCCAGACGATGTTCCTGATCTTCAAGGCGATCGGCTCCCTGGCGAGCAACCCCGTCACTCCCACGCCGAACCCCAAGGTGTTCGCCACGGCCCTGATGAACGCCGACATCGGCACCGGCGACTTCGAGGGCCATCCCGGCGGGACGTACCACAAGGTGATCCGCTGGAGCTTCGAGAAGCAGGGGCTCTACCAGCGGCCCGGCACACCCGGTCCCGTGACGGCGCCCGGAGCACCGCCGGACGTCGACGTCCACATCGACGACGGGCGCCACGGCGAGTACGCCTTCCAGCCGTTCCACTGGGAGTGCACCGACATCTGGAACCGGCTGGCCCCGAGTCCCGGCGGCGCCGGCGGAGCGCACGAGACGCCCGTCGTCGGACAGGTGAACCACGCCTACGTACGCGTGCGGAACCGGGGCACCAAGCCCGCCCGGAACGTGGTGGTGCGGGGCTACTCGGCCGCTCCCGGCGTCGGCATGTCCTGGCCCGGGGACTGGCTGCCGATGGACACGGCGCAGATCAACCCGCCCCAGGAGATCCCGCCGGGCGGCAGCACGGTCGTCGGCCCGTTCCGCTGGCGGCCCCGGGCGGTCGGGCACGAGTGCATGTTCATGGAGGTCAGTGCCACCGGCGACCTCAGCAACATCGACCCCGGCACGTTCTTCCCGTGTGCCACCGGCCCCACCGCGGAGTGGCGCCTCGTACCCTTCGACAACAACCTCGCCCAGCGGAACGTCGCACCGGTTCCGGGCGGCGGTGGCCTGCGCGGGCTGCTGTCGGGCTTCGTGGACCGCCGGTTCACGGTGCGCAACCCGTTCGGCGGACAGGTCCGCGTCGCGCTGAAGGGCGAACTGCCGCGGTTCCTCGCCGACCGGGGCTGGCGGATCCTCATCGACAACAACGAGTCCGAGGTGGCCCTCGGGCTGGCGCCCGGTGCAGAGCGCGAGGTCGACGTGAGCCTGCGCGGCGGGCGGGACTTCACCCGGGAAGAGGTCCTGCAGGCGGGCAAGGCGCTGTCGATCCGCGTCCTCGCCTCGGCCGACGGGATCGCCATGGGCGGCATGACGTACCGCCTCGACCCCGACCTGACCCGGGCACCTGCCGAGACGGCGGGAGGCATGCCCGTCGCCCTCGACGACCCGGAGATCGAGGCGGCGATCGACGACTCCCGTCCGCACGACGCCGAAGCCTCGGCCACCGGCGGCCCCGCCGGGGCGCCCGCCGCCACCGGTGCGACAACGCCGCCGACGGGACACCCGGAGCAGCCGGCCGTGGACGGTGACGTCAAGCACCTGCTCGACCAGCTCGGCTCCTCCGAGGCGCTGCACGACCGGATCCACCGGGTCACGCTGCGGGAGATCGACATCGAGCTGGACGCGCCGCAGGAGCGGGACCGGGGCCACGAGCGAGGCATGGGCCACGACGGCACGCCGTAGGCGCAGGCGTCGCCCCGCCCGAAGACCGCACCGTGCCGGCCGGGGAGTCCCGGCCGGCACCACCTCGGGCGGCCGCACGTCCGGGAACAGCCCAACGGCCCCGTGTTGAGAGGTTTTGCGCCCCTGCCGGGTGGAGAGTACTCCATCCGGTGGGGTCTCGCTCACGCTGAGCAACGGTGGGCGGGAGGCGGCTGCACCGGGCTCGGCCCGGCTCCGGTGCCAGGTCGGAGCGTGACGGCGGACGGCATGGGCGGGGGGCGACGAGATGCGGTCGAACGGACTCCGGCTCCGGACTTCGTGGGCGCACGGGGTGGCATACGCACAGGGGGGCGTGCGCGCCCAGGACAGGTACGGGGTGCCGGGCGCGCCCCTGCTCGTCCGCCACAGGCCTCCGTATGCGTATGCGCCGCACACCCGCGGACGTGCCGTCCCCTCGTACACCGGCACACACCGACGGCACACACGGCTGGGTGACACAGGGTCAGGTGCTCCCCCGTGCGGCGTCCGTGTCCCGGCACGTCGTCGCGGTGCCGGCGGGCCGGCCGTCCGGGCGCGGACGACCTGACGGCCGGACAACGGCCCGTGGCGCAGACGATCGGTCGCGAGAGAAGGGGTGGGTGACCCATGCCGGCTGAGATTGTGGGGCGTGAAGGTCCACTGGCCGGAAGACGATTCCCGGTCGACGACACACCGGTCACCCTCGGCCGCAAGAGCGACTGCAGTGTGGTGATCGCCAGCCGGCGGGCTTCGCGCATCCACGCGGAGGTGCGCCCGGAGCCCGAGGGGTTCGTCCTCCACGACCGGGAGAGCCGCAACGGGACGCTGGTCAACGGGGAACGCGTCACCTCGCACGTGCTCCGGCCCGGTGACGTCATCACGATCGGCGACGAGACGTTCTCCTTCGAGACGACCGACGTGACGGAGACGATCAGGGACCTCACCGTGATCGGCCCCCTGGAGCGCTCCGGCCTCCGGCCCGCCCCGGCGCCCGAACCCGGGCCGGTCCTGAACGTCACGGTGTCGGGTGGCGGCCCGGTCGGGCTGAGCTTCGCGCTGCTGCTCGACCACCTCATGGGACCACGCGTCGCGATCACCATGTACGACGAACGCTGGACAGAGGACGGGTCGCGGGTCGTCTGGAAGAACGAGTCGCAGGGCAACGTACGCCGGCAACAGGTCGTGACGATCCAGAGCCGGCAGTACCTCAACCTCCCCGCGGCGGTGCAGGCACGGCTGTTCACCCCCGAGGCGTACACCGAGATGTGGCCCGCCGGCCCCGATTCGATCCGTGGGCAGAAGCCGCGGAACATCCGGATCGCCTACATCGAGGACGTCCTGCTCGAGATGGCGAACGAGAAGTCGGACCGTATCCGCCTCGTCCCGGCCCGGTTCGATCCCGTCGAACACCGCGAGGCCGCGGCGCAGAGCCATGTGCTCACCATCTGCGAGGGAGGACGCTCCCGCACCCGGGAGCACTTCATCGACCGGTTCGGCAAACCCGATACGTCCATCTACTCCCTGGACGGTCACCATCTGCAGGACGTCGTACTGGGGTTGCGGGTCAAGTCCGCCCTCCCGGACGCCATGACCGTGCTGTTGACCGTGGCGCAGAACCGGTTCCTGCTGAACTCCCTGCGCGGCGAGGGATTTCTGAACATGCGCCTCACCGACGCGGAGGCCAGGGAGGTCATCGGCATCGATCCCGTCCGGCAGGTGTTCGAGCAGTGCATCGCCTCCCGCCCGTGCGTGATGGCGCGGGACGACCACGGGGACTTCCACTGCTCGACCCACAGCACGCTGTTCCTGCCCGCCCTGGTCAGGAGCTCGGCACTGTGGAAGCGCGTCAAGGAGGGGCTGGTCCTCTTCGGTGTGGCCGAGCAGGACCTGAGCGCCGTCACCGCGTTCCGGCTGGACATGGTGCAACGGCCGCGGTTCACGGCCCAGTTGCACTCCGCGACGTCGTCCACCCCCGGGACGTACGGTTTCCTGCTCGGAGACGCGGCCAACGCGATCCACTTCTGGCCGGGGCGCGGCCTCAACAGCGGACTCGGATCGGCCATCTCGCTGGCCCGCTCCCTCAGCAGGACCTGGAGCGGCAGACCGTTCCGCGATGCCGACTTCAGCCGCCACGAGGCGGCCATGTCGATGCTCCAGTACCGGCACAAGAGCCGTGCGTGGAAGGCGATGGTGACCACCGACGTGCAGGGGGTGAGCTTCGCGATCAAGGAGAAGATAGCCCACAGCATCGAGGACGCCGCGAAGGAGGAACCGGACAGGGACGCCGACATCGACGCCCTCATGGAGCAACTGCGGAACATCCGCGGCCGTCTCGCACCGCGCGTGCCGGGCATGCCCGACGACGCGACCCTCAGGAACCACCTGCGGACGCTGCAGAGCGAGACGGTACGGACCCTGCTGGCGAGCGGGGCGTGGGACACGCTGGTCGTCGGCGGCGAGGAGGTCGACATCGACATCTTCTACCGGCAGGACTCGCCGGTGGCGCGGTAGCCCGGTCCGCGGCCGTCCGGGTGGTACGCGCACGGGGTCACGGGGAGCGCCGACTATGACCGACACCTCACGGGCCGCCCCGTGGCCCGACGGGGTGCTGTTCGTCGACGAGGCGTACGCCTTGATCAATACCGGCTACCACGGC
Organism: Streptomyces sp. NPDC030222; assembly: GCF_055573115.1. Classification (NCBI taxonomy): domain Bacteria; kingdom Bacillati; phylum Actinomycetota; class Actinomycetes; order Kitasatosporales; family Streptomycetaceae; genus Streptomyces; species Streptomyces sp. NPDC030222. The sequence goes on along the minus strand of NZ_JBVICA010000014.1, from coordinate 194,286 downwards.
GGCGACGCCTTCGGGAAGGAGGCCGTGCAAGTCCTCCTCAAGCGCGCCGAGGACGAGCGCCACCGGCTGGTGACGGTGCTCGCCGACCACCCGACGAGATCGCCGAGCTCCTGTCCAGCAATCCGGACCTCGCTTCGCGGTTCGTCACCCGGGTGGACCTCCCCTCGTACTCCGCGGAAGAGCTTCCGCTCATCGCCCAGCGGTTCGTCGACGCCCAGGGCGACGTCCTCGCTCCGGACGCGGCGGTGGCGCTGAGGACCTGCTGCGACCTCGTGGCGAGCGACGGACGGATCGACGCACCGGACACCGGGCGGTCCGTACGGGAACTGTGCCGGAAGGCCGCCGCCCTCCGGGATCTCCGGCTCCACGAGCTCCGGCAAGAGGTCCGGGAGCTGACCCGCGAGCAGATCACGAAGCTCGACATGGGCGAGGTCATGGATGCCTGCCGGGAGCTGGTGGCCGCCGCGGATCCCGCCTGAGCGGTGGGCGGTGGCGTCGTACGAGCAGCCCTTCGACACAGTCCGTGTCCCCGCTCCCCCGCACTCGGGCGCCAGGGGCGATAGAAATGCGTTATGCATGGCGTTTCGCCCCATCGCGGAAAAGTGCTGCGGCTGCTGCGGTACGTGGCCTCTCTGCTGAGCGTGCGCACCCTCGCCGGACAGGTGTTCCTTCTGCAGCTGGGGATCGTGGTGCTGCTCGTCAGCGCGGCGCTGGTCGCGCTCGTGGTGCAGGCCCGGCGCGACAGCATGGAGGACGCGCGGAACCGGACGCTCTCCGTCGCGCAGACGTTCGCGAACTCCCCGGGGGTCCTGGAGGCCCTCCGCAGCGACGACCCGACCTCGGTGCTCCAGCCGAGCGCCGAGGCCGCACGGAAGGCGGCGGAGGTCGACGGCCTCATCGTGTACGGGCTGAACGGCATCACCCTCACCCACAGCGACCCGGAGCAGATCGGGAAGCACGTCGTCGGCCCGTTCGCCGAGGCGGCGCGGGGCAAATCCTTCACCAGGACCTTCGAAGGCTCCCTGGGCCGCTCCGTGATCTCGGCGGTCCCCGTCAAGGACGCCGACGGCGAGGTCGTCGCCATCGTCTCGGCGCCGGTCAGGGTCCAGAAGGTCGTCGGCGCGGTCAACGAGCAGCTGCCGGTCCTGTTCGGGAGCGCGGCCGGGGCGCTCGTGCTCGCCGCGGGCGGGGCGGCACTGGTGAGCCACCGGTTGAACCGGCAGACGCACGGTCTGGGCCCCGCCGAGATGACCCGGATGTACGAGCACCACGACGCCGTGCTGCACGCGGTGCGGGAGGGCGTACTGATCACCGAGAGCGACGGACGGCTGGTGCTGGCCAACGACGAGGCCCGGCGACTGCTGGATCTCCCGGCGGACGCGGAGGGCCGGCACGTCACCGGCCTGGGACTGGAGGAGGGCCTCGCCGGGCTGCTGGCCTCCGACCGCAAGGCCACCGACGAGGTGCACCTGGCCGGCGACCGCCTGCTGGCGGTCAACAAACGGCCCACCGCCCCCTACGGGCCCGCCAGCAGCGTGGTGACGCTGCGGGACACCACCGAGCTGCGTGCCGTCGCCGGCCGCGCCGAGAGGGCCCGGGAGCGGCTGAGGCTCCTCTACGAAGCCGGAGTGCGGATCGGGACCACGCTGGACGTGACGCGCACCGCCGAGGAACTGGCGGAGGCGGCGGTCCCCCGGTTCGCCGACGTCGTCACGGTCGCGCTGATGGATCCGGTCCTGCGCGGTGAGGAGCCGTCCGGTACGGGCACCGAGATGCGCCGCGCCGCCACCGTCGGGCTGGAGGAGGACCAGACCCTCTTCCCGGTCGGCGAGCGGGTCCGCTCCGCACCCGCCGCGCCCGCCGGCGCAGCGGCGGCCGACGGCGGCCCGGTCCTCCAGGCCGAGCTCGGCGCTGCCGACGGCAACGCGTGGTGGGCCGGGGAACCCCGTCCGGAACGTGCCCGGCGGATCCTGGACCACGGCATCCGTTCCCTGGTCATGGTGCCCCTGCGGGCCCGCGGGATGGTCCTGGGGACGGCCGCGTTCTGGCGGACCGAGACCTCCCCCCGCTTCGACGAGGAGGACGTGTCCTTCGCCGAGGAGCTGGCCGCCCGGGCGGCGGTGTGCATCGACAACGCCAGGCGCTACACCCGCGAGCACGCCATGGCCGTCACCCTGCAGCGCAGCCTGCTGCCGCGCGCGCTGCCGGAGCAGACAGCCCTGGACGCGGCGTACCGCTACCTGCCGGCCCGGGCCGGTGTGAGCGGCGACTGGTTCGACGTCATCCCGCTCCCCGGCGCCCGGGTGGCCCTGGTGGTCGGGGACGTCGTGGGCCACGGACTGCACGCCGCGGCCACCATGGGCCGCCTGCGCACCGCCGTCCACAACTTCTCCGCCCTCGACCTGCCCCCCGAGGAGCTGCTCGGCCATCTGGACGAGCTGGTGACCCACATCGACACCGACGAGGCCGCAGGCGAGGACGACGGGCCGGGGATGGTCACCGGGGCCACCTGTCTGTACGCCGTCTACGACCCCGTCTCCGGCCGGGTGACCGCCGCGACCGCCGGACACCTGGGGCCGGCCGTGGTCCGTCCCGACGGGGTGGTGGCCTTCCCCGAGCTGCCGGTCTCCCCGCCCCTGGGCCTGGGCGACAGCATGCCGTTCGAGAGCGCCGAGCTGACCGTGCCCGAGGGCTCCCGGCTGGTGCTCTACACCGACGGGCTGGTCGAGGACCGCGACCGCGGACTGGACACGGGCCTGGAGGAGCTGCGCAGTGCCCTGGCCGGGCCGGACCGCACCCCCGAGGAGACCTGCGCCGCGGTGATCGAGGCACTGCTCCCGGCCCGCCCCAGCGACGACATCGCGCTGCTGGTCGCGCGTACCCGCCGACTGGACCCCGAGCGGGTGGCGGAGTGGGAGGTGCCGCGCGATCCGGCGGCGGTGGCCCCTGTCCGCAACTCCTGCGTCCGCCGGCTGACGGAGTGGGGACTGGAGCACATCGCCTTCACCACCGAACTCGTCCTCAGCGAGCTGATCACCAATGCGATCCGCTACGGTGCCGAGCCGATTTCCGTCCGGCTGCTCCACGACCGCACCCTGATCTGCGAGGTCTCGGACGGCAGCAGCACCTCACCACGGCTGCGCCGGGCGAAGAGCACCGACGAGGGCGGGCGCGGTCTGTTCCTGGTCGCGCAGTTCACCCAGCACTGGGGGACCCGCTACACCCCCAACGGCAAGATCATCTGGGCCGAGCAGGCCGTCTCCGGCGCCGCCGCCCCCGGCTGGGAGGGCCTCGGCGAGCTGCTCCTCGACATCGACGAGGACACCGCCGACGGTCCCGCGGGGTCCGCCGGCCCGGGCGACACCCCCGGAGGAGGGGAGGACGGGTCCTCGTGACGGTGATCGCCGCGGTCGCCCAGGACTCCCCCGCAGGCCCCGGGTACGCTGGCATCGAAGGGCGTTTCATCGACACCGTAGACCCGAGGACGCACGGCGACTGCGCGCCGCCCGACCTGCGTGGACGTCCGCCGCACGACCTCCGCAGACCTTTCCGCAACGGCACAGGCGCCCGCCGGTGGTGACGACTTGTCCCGACCACCCTCACATCTCCCCGCCACCCCCGGGACCGCGCCCCGGGTCCGCGCCGCGGCCGTCCTCGGCTGCCTCGCCCTGATGGCGGTGGCACCGGTGGCCTGTGGCGGCACGCCGCCCGCCGCGCCCGAGAAGCCGTCCGTGGCCACCTCCGCGGAGCGTGCCGGGGGCATGGACGCACTGGTCGCCGCGGCGAAGGCCGAGGGCAGGCTCAACGCGATCGCCCTGCCGCGTGACTGGGCCAACTACGGCGCTCTGATCGACGGCTTCGAGAAGAAGTACGGGATCGAGGTCACGGTCGAGAACCCCCAGGGTTCCAGTCAGGACGAGCTCGACGCCGTCCGCAGGAGCGGGGCCCGGCCGAGCGCCCCCGACGTACTCGACATGGGCGACACGTTCGCCCGGACGGGCGCCCGGGAGAATCTGCTCGCACGCTACGAGGTCGCCGCCTACGACGCGATCCCGGAGAACCAGAAGGACCGGCATGCCCGCTGGGCCGACAACTACGGCGGCTACATCTCGATCGGCTGCGACGCCGCACGTGTCAGGACCTGCCCCCAGACCTTCGCGGATCTGCTGAAACCCGAGTACAAGGGCAAGGTCGCGCTCGACGGCGATCCCACCCAGTCGAACTCCGCGTTCTCCGGCGTCTACGCGGCCGCCCTCGCGAACGGCGGATCCTTCGACGACATCCAGCCCGGCCTCGACTTCTTCTCCGAACTGCAGAAGACCGGCAACTTCAACCCCGTCCACTCCACCGCGGCCACGATCGAGACCGGCGAGACACCGATCAGCATCGACTGGGACTACATCAACCTCGGCTACGCCGGCCAGCTGCGCGAGAAGGGCGTGAAGTGGCAGGTCGCGATCCCCTTCGACGGCAACTTCGCCCAGTACTACGCGCTGGCCGTCAACAAGAACGCCCCCCACCCCGCTGCCGCCCGCCTCTGGCAGGAGTACCTCTTCAGCACCGAGGGCCAGAACCTCCGCCTTCCGGGCTACGCCCGCCCCGTCCTGATGCAGACCATGGCGGAGGAGGGCACCCTCGACAAGGCCGCCGCCGCGAAGCTGCCGACGGTCGAGGGAACACCGGAGTTCCCCACGGAGGCGCAGCTGGAGCTCGCGCGGGAGACGGTGAACGAGGGCTGGCCCAGGGTCATGTCGGGCTGACCCCGGGTCGGGCTGACCCGGGTCGGGCGGCAACCGGCGACGCGTTGGCCCTCCGTCGAGTTGTCCGTCCAGTCGGGGCCGTCAGGGTCCGCGAGCGCTGGGCTCACCGCGCTCACGGGCACGTCATGACCCGTGCCCAGGTGGTCTGGGCCTCTTTAACCTCTTTAAGTGGTCGACGCTCGAAGTCCTTCGGGGGTTGATCAAGCCGCCAGTGCGACGGAGGATTCTACGGGCCGGCACGTCACCGGGAAGTCGTTGGGTGAGACGACTTTGCGCTGCACCACGGAGAAGAAGATCTCCACCTGGTTCAACCAGGAGGCATGCACCGGGGTGTGGACCAGCATGGCGTTCGGGAACGCGGCCACAAGACGGTCCGCTGCGGCCTTGCCGCGGTGGGAGGAGCCGTTGTCGACGATCCAAAACACGCGCTTCGCGCTCGCGTAGGGCTCCTGGCGCATCACCTGGGCGACCAGGGCCAGTGATTCCGGAGTGCGTCGACAACGATCAGGCGGCTCAGGAGAGTTCGTGCCGAGTTCCGTCGGCGACTGCGTGGAGCTTGTCGGGGTTGGCCACGTTGTGGATGGTCGAGATGCGGCCTTCCGGATCGAAGTCGAAGGTCAGCGTGGCGACCACGCGGTCCGGGCCGCGGAAGACCACGCCCGGGCCGCCGTTGATCCAGGTGAGCTCTGCACGCATCCGCCCGGGCTCGATGCCCTGGTAGGTCGCGGTGCCGAGCGCGGCGAACCACCGGGCCACGGTCTCCAGGCCGACGACCGGCTTGAGGGCCTGGCGGACCTTGCCGCCGCCATCGGTCCACAGCGTCACGTCCGGGGAGAGCAGCTCCATGAGGGTGTTGATGTCGCCGCCCGCCGTCGCCGCGAAGAAGCGCTCGGTGACGTCGCGTTGGCGGGCGCGGTCCGCGGTGAAACGGGGCCGGCGGGCCTGGACGTGCTCGCGGGCGCGGTGCGCGGCCTGCCGGACCGCAGCCTCCGAGCGTTCCACCGCCTCCGCGATCTCCGCAAGGCTGAAGGCGAAGACCTCCTTCAGCACGAAGACGGCGCGCTCCAGGGGACTCAGCGTCTCCAGCACAACCAGCAGGGCCATGGAGACCGAGTCCGTCGTGGCAACACCGTCAGCTGTGTCCGGGCCGGTGAGGATCGGCTCGGGGAGCCATGGCCCGACGTAGGTCTCGCGCTGGTGGCGAGTCGAACGAAGCCGCTCCATCGCCAGGTTGGCGACGATCCGGGTCAGGTAGGCCTTCGGGTCGACGACCTGGGAACGGTCGGCCGCCGACCACTTGAGCCAGGCGTCCTGGACCGCGTCCTCGGCATCGGCGGCGGTGCCGAGGATGCGGTAGGCGACGGAGAAGAGCAGGGTGCGGTACTGCTGGAAGGCAAGCTGGTCGGGGCCCGCCTGCTGCGGCTGGGTCACTTGGCGCTCCGAATCCGGGTGTAGCGGCCGCCGTGCGGCCAGAACGCGCCCGAGGCGGGCATCTTCTTCATGCGGGCGAAGGTCGGCCACGGCGCGGCGGTGACCGTCTCCTTGTACTTTGCGGCTCGCTTGCCGGTCAGCACGATCCGGCGCGGGCTGTCGTCGGGGTGGGTGAACTGCACGACGGCGTCGTTCCGGCCCAGGCTGACAGGTGTGTGGTAGTAGCCGAAACGGAAGGGCTTGGGCTCCTTGCCGGCCAGCACCCGCAGGATCGAGAGGGCCGCGTGCACGCCGGTGGGCATACCCCCCTGACAGGTCCCGTGCATCACGCCGTAGCCCTGACGGATCGCCGCCGCATCGCCCACGGCGTAGACGTCCGGGTGGGAGACCGAGCGTAGCGCGCTGTCGGTGACCACACGGCCGCGCTCATCGACGGTCAGGCCTGCGGCGGCAGCCAGCGGCGAGACACGAGTGCCGCTGGTCCACAGCACCGCGCCCGCCGGGATGCTGGAGCCGTCCGCGAGCTCGACACTGTCCGGCAGCACCTTGGCCACCTCGACGCCGCTGCGCACCCGCACGCCGAACCGGGCGAGCGCCGCGTCCAGGTAGGCCTTGGCCTTCGGGTGCATGCTCGAGCCCGGCTCCTGCCGGCCCAGCAGCACCACCTCGAGCTCCGGGTGCCGATCGGCGATCTCCGCGGCGGCCTCGACGCCGGTGAGGCCGCTGCCGCCGACCACGACGGTCCCACCGTCGAGCCGGGTCAGCCGGTCGGCGAGGATGGCGGCGTCCTCCGGGCTGTTGAGGGTGTAGGCGTGGTTGTCCACGCCGGGGACGGCGACGGTGTCCGCGATGCTGCCCAGGCCGTAGACCAGGGTGTCGTAGCGCAGGACCCGGTCGTCGTCGATCCGGACGGTCTTCGCCTCGGCGTCCACGGCGGTGACCCAGCCGCGGACGAAGCTGGCGCCGGTGCCGTCCAGCAGCTCCGGGATGTTCATCTCGGCCGTCTCCTGACCGGTGGCGGTCATGTGCAGTCGGAGCCGCTCGGTGAAGGTGTCGTAGGGGTTGACGAGCGTCACTCGCAGGTTTCCGCGTTTCCTGGTGCGGGCCGCGAGCTGGATCGCGGCGGAGAGCCCGGCGTAACCGGCGCCCAGGATCAGGACCTTGTGCTGCTGCGCTGCTGTCGCCATCATCGCTCTGCTGTCTCTTTCGTGTCGGTCGTTCCCGCCGTGCGGACGACCACCAGACGCAAGCTGCCCTTCCGTTCGTGACATGGCGCCGACGTGACTTGCATCACGACTGCCAAGGCTTGAGCGCGTCCTGACGAAGCCAGCGACGCACGGTGGACGCCGAGACGGTGTCGGTAACGCCGCGCGCTGTCAACTCGGCGGCCGGTTCCGGGCACGACCAGCGGGCCAGCGGTACCCCAGTCTCGGCCGGGGGTTGGCAGGCCAGGGCCTTGGCCTCGGCGACCTGCACGGGGGTGAAACGGGCCGGGCGCCCGCTGCGCCTGCGGTCGGCCAGGGCCGGCAGGCCGCCGTCGGCGAACCGGCCCCGCCAGGTGCGCACGGTGTCCACGTGCACTCCCACCTCGACAGCGAACCGCGCGTTGGACCTGCCCCGAGCCGCCAAGAGCACGATCTGTGACCGGATCCTGATCTGGCGCGGAGTCTTGTGACCGTAGGCCGCCCTCTTCAACCGTTGCCGCTCGGCGGCAGTCAGGGTTATGGGGCGGGCGGCAGAAACTGGCAAAACAGACAGGCCGATCAGCAGAAGTGGATCACATTGCCAAAGGAGGTCTTGGTCATGCGGTTTCGTGGTGGAGTGCGTCCAGGGCAGTGAGTTCGTCCTCGGACAGGCGCAGGGAGCCGACAGCGACGTTCTGGGCGAGGTGGTCGAGGTCGCCGGTGCCGGGTATGGCCAGGACATGAGGGCCCTGGTGGAGTGTCCACGCGAGCCGGATCTGGGCGGTGCTCACGCCGTGGGTGCGGGCGATGGCGTGCACCTCCGGGCTGCGGTCGGTGGTTGCGCCTCCTTCGCGTCCGGTGCCGGCGATCGAGTAGAACGGCACGAACGCGATGCGTTGTTCTCCGCAGAGGTGCAGAAGCTCCTTCTGCTCTGGGGATGCGCCGATGCCGTACATGTTCTGCACGCAGACCACGGGCGCGATGGCCTGTGCCTCGGCGAGGTGGTGGGGGCGGACGTTGGACAGGCCCAGCTGCCGGATAAGTCCGGCCTCACGCAGTTCGGCAAGTGCGCCGAAGCGTTCGGCGATGGAATCGGTGCCCACGATGCGCAGGTTCACCACGTCGAGGTGGTCGCGACCGAGCTGGCGCAGGTTCTCCTCGACCTGGCCGCGCAGCTGCTCGGGGGTGGCGTGCGGCAGCCACTGGCCCGAGGGATCACGACCGGGTCCAACCATGGTGGTGATGACGAGGTCGTCCGGGTAGGGGGCCAGGGCCCGGTTGATCAATTCGTTGGCGGAGCGCAGCGGGGAGAAGTAGAACGCGGCGGTGTCGACGTGGTTCACACCGAGCTCGACCGCTCGGCGCATCACACTGATGGCCTGGTCGCGGTCCCGTGGGACGGCATCGGCCGCAAACGCCTCGCCGTGCTGTGACAGGCGCATCGCACCGAAACCGATTCGGTTGACCGTGCGGTCGCCGAGTTTCCAGGTGCCTGATGCCGGCGCGGTGATCGTCTGTGAGGTCATGGCGGGATGATCTGCGCACGGTAGGCTGGCGTGCTATTGATTCATACATGCGTGAATCCATTGAGGAGTGGTCGTTCTGGCAGAGCTGGCGTTCTCGGCGGGTGATCTGGCTCAGGTGCGGTTCGCCGTCTCGCCGATGTGGGAGGTTGCGCCCAGCTTCCGGCTCTTGAGATCCGACACCGCGCATCCCATCCACCGCGCCTGGGTCGACCAGGTCCGCCCGCGCCTGGTGGCCGCCGGGCTGGACCGGGGCTGGCTCTCCGAATTGATCCCGCCCACCGGCTATGTTCCCGACTTCCTCAACCCGGCCCCCGCCGGGCCAGCCCCCACGCTGGCGGCGGAGCGGGATGCAATCCTCGCCGCGCCCGTCGACCGGGTACGCCAGGACCTCCACCACCTGGCCCGCCACCAGGGGAATCTCGGGCCCCGGATACGGACCTTGCACGCCGACCCACAGACCCGCCTGTCCAAGGTCACAGAAGAGATCGAAACGTACTGGGAACTGGCGCTCGCCTCCTACTGGGCACGCATCCAGGCAGTATTGGACACAGACATCCTCTACAGGGCCCGCGCGATTACCGAGCACGGCGCGGGCCGTCTCTTCAACGACCTGCACACGTCGGTGAACTGGGACGACAACGTGCTGCAGCTGCACCGCCGCAAACAGCCGCTGACCCGTACCACGGCAGGCACAGGACTGCTACTGATCCCCTCGGCCTTCACTGGTCCAGGACTGCGCACCCGGACGACGCCACCGGACCCGCCCCAACTCGCCTATCCCGCACGCGGAGTCGGCTCATTGTGGAGGCGGCCCTCCCCCCCGGGCCGACACCCTCGCCGCCGTACTGGGCCGCTCACGGACCCTGCTGCTGACCGAACTGGAGACCCCAGCCTCAACCACGCAGCTGGCCCACCGCACCGGACTCTCCCCGGCCGGGGTATCCCAATACCTCACCGCGCTACGCAACGCGGGCCTCGTCAGCGCCCATCGTGCCGGCCGCTCCGTCCTCTACGCCCGTACCGCCGCGGCCGACACCCTTCTCCAAGCCGCCTCCGTCTGACCTCACGTCAACCCCCGAAGGACTTCGAACGCAGACCGCTAAGACACCGTTTCTGATGGCGTGATCGCTCGTTGAGCCGTGCATGACGGATCTGGTGGAGCGGTTGGTCCCGGACGAGTTGTGGACGCTGTTTCGGCGGGTGGTCCCGCCGACAGAGGTCATACGCCCGCAGGGCGGCGGCAAACGGAGGGCCGGTGACCGCGAGTGCCTGGCCGCGATCATCTTCGTGGCCACCTCGGGCTGCACCTGGCGGCAGCTGCCGCCGGTGTTCGGGCCGGCCTGGCCCACGGTCTACCGTCGCTTCGCCCAGTGGAGCCGACAGCGGGTCTGGGCCAGACTCCACCGGGTCGTCCTGGACGAACTCGGCGCCCGGGGCGAACTGGACTGGTCGCGATGCGCGATCGACTCCGTCAGTGTTCGCGCGGCAAAGGGGGGCCACTGACCGGACCGAATCCGACCGACCGCGGCAAGTCGGGATCGAAAATCCACCTGATCACCGACCGGAGCGGACTGCCCCTGTCACTGGCATCTCCGGCGCCAACATGCACGACAGCCTCGGCCTGAAGCCGCTCGTGCGCGGCATTCCGCCCGTCCGCTCCCGCCGCGGCCCACGCCGCCGACGCCCGGCCAAGCTCCACGCAGACAAGGGATACGACTACGACCACCTGCGCCGATGGCTGCGCAAGCGAGGCATACGCCACCGTATCGCCCGCAAGGGCATCGAGTCCTCCACACGACTGGGCCGCCACCGCTGGGTCGTCGAGAGGACGGTCTCCTGGCTCGCCGGATGTCGCCGCCTGCACCGCCGCTACGAACGCAAGGCCGAACACTTCCTCGCCTTCGTCGGCATAGCCGCTGTTCCAACACACCGCCGTCCGGTGAGTACACCGCCGTGTACTCACCCTCCGACACGTCAATCGCCTCGAGGTAGTTCGCGGCATGCTCGATGGACTCGAAGACACTCAGGTCCTCGTCCCGGTCAAAGATGAGCACGGTGTCCGAAGGGAGGTCCATACCGATCACTGTGACAGCCGCTCTCCTCATGCTGCACCAAAATAAACGACGTCTAAGTTACCGGTATTGAGGTTAGCCCTTACCGGCGCGAGAATGTGCTCCGCTTCGGCGACTACACCACCGACCATCTCCACGTACCCCCAGCCGCATACAACCCCGCTCTGTACCTGGAGCCATGAGCTCGGCCCTATCTCTGGCCAGAAGATCTTCAACGAAAGTTTTGCGGGATGACAACGATTGCAGTAACAGGCCATGTGAACATCACTCAGGCGAGTATCCCGTTGATCAGAAGGGATTTGCTAGCGCTGCTTGCCCATTACCCAGCATCAGAGCTTACCGGGGTTTCCTGCCTGGCTGCAGGAGCGGATGCGGTGTTCGCAGACGCTGTTCTCATCGCTGGTGGGCGGCTGATAGGGGTGCTCCCATCGGCGGACTATCGACAGCGCATGGTGGATGCTGGTTATGCCGCTGAGTTCGACCGCCTTTGTCGAGCAGCTGCGGAGGTCAAAGTCATGCCGTACCAGAGGGCCACCACGAGTGCTTACGCTGCCGCCAACCGTTTTCTTCTCGGCCGTGCTCAACTGCTGGTAGCGGTTTGGGACGGTCAACTGAGCAGTAGGCAAGGCGGGGCGGCCGAGCTTGTAGCTACAGCCCGCGCTGAAGGGCTCCCTGTGGAAACTATCTGGCCTGCCGGCGCCGCTCGACAACAGCAGAAACGGGACCGGACACGGAAGCGGCGCTGTTAATCAAGCACTCGAACCTCCTTGAAAGCAGAGGGGATTCAAGGAGTTGCCGGATTGACCAGTGGGCTGCACTCCGGTTGGTGTCGGTCTGGGAAGACCGGCAAGCATAGTGCCGTCCGGAAGGCGATGGCCGGGCTGAGGAGATCCGGGGCAGCAAGGGGTCAGCGGCTCGGCGGCGGCAAGGCGCCACAGGCGCACCCCGTGGTCGTACTCGACGACGGCCGTGGTTCGGTGGGGGCTGATCGTGATGCCGTTGACGAGGCCGTCGTCGCGGCCCGCGACATGCAGAATCTTGAGCGGTTCCAGGCAGTACCAGACGAGGCGTCGCCGGTAGGCGATCATGCAGGTGCTGCCGGTGTCGTCGACGGCGATGGCTTCCGGCCACCCCCAGGCCTTGAAGTCGGTTTCAAGCTGCCCGAGCACCAGCGGGTGCTTTTCGGTATTGGGATCGGCAACGCGGAGGACCCACCCGTGGGTGTCGTCGCAGTCGTAGAGCAACAACTGCCCGTCCGGCAGGCTTCGGTGGAGGGGATCCGCCACTGGCGCCCGTGGGTGATGCTCATCGTCGTGACGCCGTCGGTATTGACCGCGATGTGCGTGCCGTCGGGCGACCAGGTCAGGGTGGGACAGGACAAGACGCTCGACCCGCTGAGCAGTAGCCGCCATGGTCCGTCGTTCACACGGCCGACGAGGGACCACCGGCCGCCGTGGTCGACGTGCACGACCATGCAGCGTGACTGGCCGTGCCAGGTGATCTGTCTTGGAGTGGTCGCGCCGGGCCGGGCCGCCGGCACTGTGCCGGTCAGGGCGGAGAAATCCGTCAACGCCGCATGGAGCCGCGGGTGCTTGAGCCGTATGCGCGGATGACGCGCACGTACAGTACCTGCCGAACGCTGGCCCTCGAAGGACGCCTTCGAAGCCTTGTGGACGGCCACCGGCTGCCGCCTGTGCACCTGACCGCCCGATGCCCTACCCGCCCGGGGACCCCGGAGACACGCGCCACCGGGACGGCCACCCGGCGATCACCCATGCCCACCACCGATTACCAGGAAACACCCACCGGAATCCACCCGGTGGATCCAAGCTCAGGACACGAACCGCTGCTGGAGTATGAGCCACACGGTTCCGCCTCTATTCGGTGACGGCACTGATGTGTGAGTAACTCCTACTCTGTGGATGTCTCCGCAGGGCGGACACAATGAGTTGAGCGCGAAAGCAGAGCTCGGGAATGCTCGGAATATCCGGTGGAAGATCAGTACCGCAAATCACTGCGGTTCACTTACCCAAGGAGAATCATGCGACCACTTGTCAGGCGTTGGGCCACAGTCCTCGGCACGATGATACTGGCTGCCGGGTCCGCCCTCGCCCTCGCACCCTCGGCGTCGGCCTACACAACGCCCAGCGGTGCCCTCAACTGCACCGAGTCGTCGTTCAACACCAATGGCGGGGCCTGGGGGTACAACTTCGGGTCGGCTACCTGCAGCGTGAATCCCGGATACATCGGACACAAATGGAGGGTTGCGGTCTCCTGCACGGCCGGCTTCACGTACCGAAGCGCGTACACGACTACCTGGTACCCATACAGGGAGTCACTCACGGCACCCAATTACGGCAGCGGCTGCTACTGGGGCGTTTCAGATATCTGGATAGAAGAAGCCGATTTCTGAACCTGGATCCACCGATCGGTGACCACAGCCACCCGGCGATCACCCATGCCTACCAGCGGAAACCCGCACCGGAACCCCGTCACTCGTGAGGGTGACCGCCGCTGCAAGCTCCCGCCGCACCAGCGGGCTCTCGTCGGTCTGGTCTACCTCCGCAGGCACGACACCCTCGCACAGATCCCCGTCGGCGTCGGCTTCGGCATCTGCGTCGGCACCACACACGCGAATGCCACCGCCGTCATCGACCACCTCTCCCGCCGTGCACCTGGCCTGCACCGCCTCCTGAGGCCGATCCCGATCACTTCCTAGCTCGACGGAACACTCGCGGAGTGCGACCGAGTCGGCGACAGCCGGGCCGACAACTCCCACAAGCACCGCCGACACGGAGTGAACGTGCAGGTGGTGACCGACTCAGCCGGACATCTGCTGTGGATCTCACCCGCACTGCCCGGCCGCGCACCTCACACCGACCCAGAGATCCGTCAACTGAGCGCTGTCCGCTGCATTGCGCACCGGTCGGCACGGCGTCGCGCGACTGAAGGCGTGGCGGATCTTCCGCAGGTGCCGGTGTAGCCCGAATCGAATGTCGTCAATCTCCGCCGCCGTCCTCACTCTGGAGCGGCAGCGCTGAAAAGGCTCATTGCTAACGCCGTAAACATCGGCGGGAACGCAAGGGGAGGACCCCCGTTGACCAGTATCGCCGCGCTTGCATTGCGCCGCGCGCGCCTCGTACTCGTAGTGGCCGCGGCAGCGGTCGCCGTCATGGCCGTGCTCGGGACCGGAGCATTTGGCAAGCTGCTCGGAGGCGGCTTCGACGACCCCGATGCGCCTTCGACACGGGCCCAGGCCCTCATCGACAAGGAGTTCGGCGGCCAGGCCGACCTCGTCTTCCTGGTCTCACCCGACGGATCGGCGGACGCGCGCCTGGCGTCCCCCGCCGTCGAGGCGCGCGGGCGCGCCATCGCCGAGGGGCTCAGGAACGACCCCACGGTGACCAATGTGGTCTCGTACTGGGACGCCCGGAGCCCGCAGCTCGCATCCGAGGACGGCGACGAGGCGCTCGTCGCCGCTCATGTCACCGGCACGGAGGACGAGCGCACCGACCGTGCGCGGAAACTGACCGACACGTACGCGGGTGACCGCGACGGGGTCTCGGTGCGAGCGGGCGGGCTGGCCGCCATTGGGAACGACGTGACCCGCCAGGTCGGCAAGGACCTGGCGATCGCCGAGGCCATCGCCGTCCCTGTGACCCTCGTGCTGCTCGTGCTCGCCTTCGGCAGCCTCGTCGCCGCCCTGCTGCCGCTGGTCATCGGCCTGATCGCGATCGTCGGGACCTTCGCCGAGCTCGCCGTCCTCGGCTCGCTCACCGATGTGTCGGTGTTCTCCATCAACCTCACCACCGCGCTCGGGCTCGGGCTCGGGATCGACTACGCACTGCTGCTCGTGAGCCGCTTCCGCGAGCAGCTTGCGGCCGGTGATGAGGTCGAGGACGCCGTGGTGACTACCGTCCGAACGGCGGGCAGGACCATCGTGTTCTCGGCCGCCACCGTGGCCGGGGCACTCGCCGCGCTGCTCGTCTTCCCGCCGTTCTTCCTGCGCTCCTTCGCGTACGCGGGCATCGGCGTCGTCGTGGTCGCGGTGCTCGCCGCCCTCTTCGTCGTACCGCCGCTGCTGGTGCTCCTCGGACACCGGGTCAACAAGGGTCGGCTGCCGTGGACTGCGCCGGTGCAGCGGCCCGACGCGCCCTTCTGGGGACGCCTCGCGGGCGCCGTCATGCGCAGGCCCGCCCTGACCGCGCTCCCGGTGCTCGCCGTCCTGCTGGTGGCCGCGAGCCCGCTGCTGGGCGTCACCTTCGGTACCCCGGACGAGCGGGTGCTTCCCGAGAGCGCGGCGAGCCGTCAGGTCGCGACCGCCGTCCAGCGGGACTTCGCGGGCGACGACACCGGCTCCGTACAGGTGGTGACGACGGGGCCGGTCGCGTCCGGGCAGCTCGCCGCGTACGCGACCGAGCTGTCCCGGCTCGACGGCGTCGTCCGCGTGGACGCGAGCAGCGGTACGTACACGGACGGCGCGAGTGGGCGGGCCACCCCGCAGAACGCGCCACTTGGCCGCCCCGACGCCGAGCGCCTGGTCGTCGTCACCTCACTTGCACCGAAGTCGGACGCGGTCCAGGACCTCGTCCGCGACATCCGCGCCGTGCCCGCGCCGGCGGGCACCGACGCCCTGGTGGGCGGCGACGACGCGCGGCTGGTCGACTCCAAGGCGGCCATCTCCGACCGGCTCCCGCTCGCCATCGGCATGATCGCGGTGTCGACCTTCGTGCTGCTCTTCCTCTTCACCGGCAGCGTCGTGCAGCCGCTGCGGGCGCTGCTACTGAACATGATCAGCCTTTCCGCGGCCGTCGGCGCGATGGTGTGGGTCTTCCAGGACGGCCACCTCGACTCGCTGCTCGGCTTCACGCCGATGCCGCTCGACACCTCGATGACCGTCCTGCTCTTCTGCGTCGCGTTCGGTCTCTCGATGGACTACGAGGTCTTCGTGACCAGCCGGATGAAGGAGCTGCATGACACCGGGGCGGACCGTACGACCACGGTGACGGCAGGCCTGTCGCGCACCGGGCGGATCGTCAGCATGGCTGCCGGGCTGCTCGCGGTGAGCTTCTTCGCCTTCGGGACCAGCAACATCAGCTTCCTGCAGATGTTCGGGATCGGCAGCGGGCTGGCCATCGTCATCGACGCGGTCGCGGTGCGCGGGGTGCTCGTCCCTGCGGCGATGCGTCTGCTGGGGCGGCATGCCTGGTACGCCCCCAAGGCGCTGCGCAGGCTGTACGCACGGGTGGGCCTGCGCGAGGCCCCCACGGAGGAGCCGCGGACCCCGGTCGCCGTCTGACGCCTCGATCGCCTGACGGGGCTCGTTCGTTCTGAGCCCCGCCGGCGATCGAGGACGGATACACGGGTGGACGGTACCGGTCACGTCCCCCGGGGCCTGGGCCCCAGATGCGGGCCCACGAGAACCGGGAGTTACTCCCGGTCTCCTTCTCCCACGCCTTGATGACCTCGTCCGTCGGGCCGTCCATCAGCAGCTCGCCCTTCTTCGGCCACAGGACGCGGTCGCAGGGGCCCCTGGTCGACTTGTTGCTGTGGCTGACCAAGAAGACCGTGCCGGGCGGGCTTCCTCCGATGAATGTCCGGGCTCCGGGAGACACGCTTTCACTGCCGCCGGGGATCGGCCACAGTCTTCGATGAGGGTGGTATTGCTCACCCACGAGAGCATGGCGTCTGTCGGAGTGCCCTTCGTGGATGCCCGGGCCCTGCTGATCGCGGAACTGCCGGAAACCGTCGAGGTCGCCACGGTGATCGCGCCTGCACTCACCTACATGGAGAATCTGGCTGCTTCCTGGTCGGCCCCGCGGGTGGGTGCCGGGGAAGTCGCCTACCCGCTGCCCGCAGAACAGCCGGTCCCCTGGGTGGCACTGGATGACCTGGGCGCCGCCATCGCCGAGCTCAGCACAGCCGTTGCCCCGCCGACCCTGCAGATCGTGGGGCCCTCAAGCCATGACCGGGGAACAAGTCCCCACCGAACTCGCCGCCGCGCCGGGGCGCGAGCTGCGATGGAGCAGCATCGACCCCGGCGAATACGAACAGATGCTGGCCCGCACCTCGGAGCCGAAGCCGCCGCTGGCATCGCTGCTGCCTACACCCCACCCCCGCAGGAAGCACCACTAGCTCCGGCACCGAACTCGGCCGTGGTCAAGGTGGGGACCACGGCCTTGCGCGACTGGGCGATGCGACAGGACTGGCACCGCCCTTGACCGACCAGCTGCCCTCAACTGAGAGTGGCCCGTGCTGCCCGGACGGGGAACGCGACGGCCCCGCCCGGACACCCGGCCGCGTTCACCGACCCAGTCGTACGCCTCCGTCCTCCGGCGGGCAGCCCTCTCATCGCCGCTCAGCAGGTCACTCACCTCCCCCCGCCCTGCGGCGCCGCCGACCTGTCGGCGGTGCGCAGTCAGATGACGGGTGATGTGGCGCCGGTCCTCTGCGGAGAGATGGATCGGAACGGTCGGACGAGCGCACAACAGGTCCGAGAGGGCTCACTCCTACCCTGCGGAATGCAATGATTGCGGCAGCGGCTTCGGTGTCACATGCAACGATCTGGCACTGCTAGGCTGGGGGGTGCGTGCCGCCATGGCGCAAGTCCTTGGCAATGAGTTGCCGCCGTGTGACGTGCAACTTGCGATACACCGCCGCCAAGTGTGCCTCGACGGTCTTGGGTGTGATGAATAGCAAAGCGGCTATTTCCTGATTGCTCAAGCCTTCAGCAGCCAGTTCGGCGACCCGCCGCTCGCGCGGTGTCAGGGACGACAGGCCGACAGACGCCACTCGGGGTGGGCGCCCGCCGGCGAGCCGCAGTTCTCGCCGGGCCTCCTCGGCCAACGCCGAGGCCCCGCAGGACTGGGCCTCTTCCAGTCCCAGGGACAGGAGGCGGCGTCCTTCCTTGCGCCATCCGCCGTCACGCAACGCAATTCCTCGTGCCACGTGGGTTCGGGCCCGCTCCAATCGTGCAGCTGAGCCTGTGAGTACGCGTTCGGACTCTTCGAGGAGCTCCAGGGCCTCTTCCTGCGGTCGCAGGGCTGCAAGGCGTCGCAGAGCGCGCCCCGACGGCCCGGGGGCGCCCCAGCGGTGCGCGGCCTTTGCTTCTTCCTCGCCCAGGTAGCGGGCTTCCTCAAGGCGCCCCAGCTCACGCAAGCATTGGGCTGCGGCCGAACGCCAGGGGAGTACGGCGGGGTTGGCACCGCCGACTGCGGCGTATGCGGCACCCAGCGACTGCCAGGCTTCGGCCGAGGCCTTCCATTCCCGGCGTGCCTGCAGCACTCTGCAGTGAGTCCCCTTCACGAGAGCGGTGTAGATGGTGAACGGAGAGGAAACGGCGTCGCTCACCGGCGGGGCGGACAGCAACTGCGTCTGATCCAGCTGTCCTCGCTCAATGGCGGTTTCCATGCGCACGTGTGCGGCGAGCAGGTACATGAAGGGGCTTTGGGCGGAAGTCGCAGCGCGCATCGCCTCTTCGGCGTCGCTCTCCGCCGCGATTACATCTCCCCGGAACAGCGCAGCCAGGGCTCGCGTGGCGCGGACGGCCGCCATCGTGCGTACCGCTCCGTGACGAGTGGCCTCGCGCAGTGCCGTCTCGAGGTGGAGGGACACGCTGGGGTCCTCGGCGACGATGAGAGTGAACCAAGCGGCATACACGGCACCGTCGCCTCCCCACTGGAGGAGTTCCCTTCCGCGGAGCGCGCGCTGAGCGCGTTCGATGGCCGCCGGGGACCCTGTGTGAGCCTCTACGGCCGCCAGGACGGCGTCCAGCGCTCGCCCGCCCCATCCGGCTCGTGGAGGTTCCTGCTGGAGCAAGGCCAGCGAGCGCCGGTGCTGCGGTTCGCTCTCCCCGAAGAAGGAGGCGGCGACCACGGCTGCCTGGAGGGCATCACGGAAGGGACGGACCTCTGCTGGGCAGCCCGCGAGTTCGTCCACTGCCTGCTGAGCCATGCTTCCGAGTTCGCACCACTGACCGAGGCTCGACAGCGCGTTGCTGGTACGGCATGCGAGAGTGGCCCGCTCGACCGGGTCCCTGGTCATGGCGAGCAGCTCCCGCAGGTAGTGGATGGCAGCAGAGACATCAACGAGCTCGGCTGCGGCAACGAGCTGCCTCAGGAGTGCTGGCGTGTCCTCATCCGGGGAGGATGCGGCCCGGCAACGCCTGAGATACTCCAATGCGGCGTGCGGAGATCCCCGACGCATTGCGTCCGCGGCGGCGGTGCGCAGAATCTGCGCGTGGGCCGGTGAGCCGGTTCCGGCGGTCAGGAGCAGGTGAGCTGCCGCACGCT
This sequence comes from Streptomyces sp. NPDC030222, assembly GCF_055573115.1. NCBI lineage: Bacteria > Bacillati > Actinomycetota > Actinomycetes > Kitasatosporales > Streptomycetaceae > Streptomyces > Streptomyces sp. NPDC030222. The sequence continues at coordinate 175,022 of NZ_JBVICA010000014.1, read as the reverse complement.
CCGCAGGCGTGCCTTCGCGCTGCAGGACGTCAGCGGCGTCCAGGTGCGCCTTCGTCCGCGGTCCGAGCGGGATGCTCTCATACACGGCGGCCTGGACCAGCGGATGGACGAACTCGATCACCGGGGCGTCAAAGCCATACGAAGGGCGAGCGGGAGCCTTCGTCAGCTCGGCGCGCTGAAGTGCCTCCGCCCCGTTCATCGCCTCGGTGACGTCCACAGCGGCCAGGGTCTCGACCCGGCTGAGGGTGGCATCACCTCCCAGGATCGCGGCGGCGTGGGCGACACGGGTGGCCGCCTGGGGCAGTCGGGCAAGCCAGAGTTCCACCCGGCGGCTCACCGCTGAGGCTCCGAGCCTCATGGCCGCCTGGGCGTTCTCCTCTGTCGGCGCCAGGCCTTCGGCCTTCAGCACGCGTCCGAGTTCCGCAAGCAGCAGTGGGTTGCCGCCCGTCGCCTGGTGGCAGAGCTGCATGAAGCCGGCCTCGGGAGCATGGCCCACAGCCTGTTGCAGCAGCGCGGTGGCGGCGCTGAGGCTGAGCGGGCGGGGCCGCAGGACCTCGCAGACGGGGTCGCTGATCAGGTGCGCGAGCACCGTGTCATCCGTGTCGCTCGCGGGCCGGGTGCTGAGGATGATCAGGGCAGGGACGGAGTCGATGCGAGGCAGGAGGTAAGCGAGGAACCGCTGCGATGCGGCGTCGGCCCAGTGGAGATCATCGATGATGAGTGCTGTGGTTCCCTGCGTGGCCACGAGTTGCTGGAGGAGCAGGTAGAGCGAGTGCATGACGGCGAAGTCGCCTTCGGCCCCGTACCGCTCGTTGGCCATGGCCAATGCCGCGAGGGCCGGCTTCAAAGCATCTTCATGGATCCAGGGCTCGTCGGTCGCCCGTCGGTGCCCACGTGGCCGCTCCAGTAGCTGGCGGACTACTCCGAACGCATAGTTCCGCTCGAGGTGCGTGCTGCGTGCTCTGAGGATCTGCACCCCTGATGCGGCCGCCGTGCGAGCCGCCTCCTTGAGCAGTTCTGTCTTGCCGATTCCGGCAGCGCCCTCGACGACCACGACGCGACCTTCGCCGGCACAGGAGGATTCGATGGCCTCTCTCAGCGACTCCATCTCGGTGTCGCGTTCCCACAGCGGCATGCTGCCTTCCCAGGACGGGCGCTTGGTCTTGCTCGACATGTTCAGCCTCTCCACCATCGAGGCAAGGGGATCCGGATGCCGTGGCGCTGGGCTGCTCCGCGACTCGAAGCAGTGGGCGAGGGCGTGGGCAGCGGCTTTCGGCGGTGACTCTGAGGTCGACCCACGGGTTCAGTGTATGGACTCGCATGAGCACGGCAGCCCTGAACACACTCCGCAATGGACGGTGCGCGATCTGGCACGACGGTCAGTGCCGGGGCGTGGCGGGTGCTGATGCCTCGCAGGAACTGTGGCGGCAGGACGGCTGCCTTATCCGCCGTCGCTGCTCAGGCACCACGCTTGTCCGGGGCGACGCAGGCTCGCTCGAATCGGCCGAGCGCTCCCACGAGGTCCCGCCGACGCGTGACGCCCAGCTTGGTGTACACGCGCGAAAGGTGATTGTCGACGGTGCGCACCGACAGCACCAGGCGCGCCGCGATCTCCTTGCTCGATACGCCGTGGGAAGCCAGCAGCGCGATCTCGCTTTCCCGCTTGGTCAGGGCCACCGGGGTTCCCGCCATGCGCAGGAGCGGAGTGAGGGCGCCCTGACAGCGGTCGGCAAGAGCACCGGCGGTGCCCGCGGCTGCAGAGGCCTGTCGGGACCAGCCTCGGGTACGCAAGACCTGAGCGGCCCTGGCCGAGGCCTCAGCTGCGAGGAGTACGGCGCCGATGGCTTCCAGCTCCCGCGTTACGGCGATCAGCGCATCGGCGTCGGCCATGGCCAGACCGGCGACGAACCGGGCTCGTGAGGTGGTGAAGGGCCCGTCACACTGGTCGGCCAGCTCGTCCATCCGCTCCGTCACCGCGGTGGCTCCACCGAGACGTGCGACATCGGTGAGCAGCATGGCCTCCGAGGTGACGTTCTGACTCTCACGGGCTCGCACGGCAGCCTCGAGCAAGACGGAGCGAGCCGCCCGGAGATCCCCTTGCGCTGCCTGGAGCCACGCTGCGCCCAGACAGTCCTCACCTGTGAGTAGGGCAAAGGAAGGATGCGGGGCGAAGTTGTCCACGACCGACTCGGCGGTGGTGATGTCCCCGGCCAACGAAGCCGAGGCGGCGAGACCGGAGGCAGCGAGGGCAAGCACGATCGACATGCCCAGATCCTCGGCGACAGCGAGCGTTTCGGCGTACCAGCGACGTGCGTCAGCCGCCCGCCCGGCCAGCAGGTGGGTCCTGGCAAGCACGTAGGAGAGCCAGACCCCTGACTGGACTGCTCCCGCCGAGACGGCCATGGCATGACCACGCTCCGCGGTCTTGCGGGCCTGCTCGAGATCTCCATGGGCGGCGAACGCGAGAGTGAGCGCGGAGAGCGCTGCCGCCGGCTGAGGACGGACGGTCGCCTCCCAGGTGGGCACGTGTGCCTCGCAGATCTGCCTCCCCAGGTGTACAGCTGCGGTTGTACGGCCCATCGTCCCCAGCGCCAGGACCTTCAGGCACAGTCCGTACGACCGGATCTCTTCCTCTTGGATCTGCCCGGCGTCGGTCAGCAGGGCGAGCCCGTGCTGTGGCCGACCCGCGATGACCTGTATGGCGCCCTCGTTGACGGTCAACGCTCGCCGTATGGTGGGGTCGGCCGTCTGGGCACGTGCTTCGGCGTTGACGTCGAGCGCTTGCCGGATGCGGCCCGGGCCCCACAGAAGGTTCTGGGTGCGCCTGATCGTCAAGACGAGTCGAGACTCTTCTCCTACCGTGTGCGCGGATGCGTCGGCGAGGAGGACTTCTGCTTCCTCAAAGCGACCGAGTTCGCACAATGCCTCCCCGGCGAGCAGTTGAGTAGCCACATTGCGCTGCTCCTGGGGGAGCATGTCCAGAAGCGTCAGCGCCTTGGCGTGGTCCCGGCTGTGATGGGCCGTCACGGCAGCTTGTGTGATGCTCTCCGGATCTGCGGTACCCGTCGTTGCCATTTGCCAGGTCGCCTTGCGCACCGGGTCCTCTCGCCGCCGCGCTCCGCAGGTGCTGACCCGTTCGGTGAGAGCGGACAGCAGCGTGTGGCGCACGGCGGTCGGCAGGTGCTCCCGGAGCACCTGTCCGAACAGGGGCTGGGTCAGTGACACGGCGGTTCTGCGACCGTCAGACCGCACCCTGACGATGCCGGCGGCCTCGAGCTCATCCAGGGCTTCAGCATGGGCCAGGCTTGTCAGGTCATTCAGGCTGAGCGGTTGTCCAAGGGCCAAGAACTCCAGGATGCGCCGCCCTTCTGCACCGAATCCGTCCAGCTGCTCCTCGATACGGTCGGCAAGCCATGGCGTCCCGGTGAGCGGTCCCGTGAGCCGCCAGACTTCACCGCTGCGCGTGAGACGTCCGGCTTTCAAAGAGCTGCACACCAGTTCCCGCAGTATCCGCAGATCGCCCCCACTCGTCTCGTGCAGCAGGAGACTCGTACGATGCTCCACGGGGCCACCGAGAGCGGCGGTGACAATCGACTCGCTATCGCGGTGATCCAGAGGCGCCAACTCGATCCGCGTGGTGCTGTCCACGTTGTCCAGAGCCGAGACCGCTGCAGACGGGCCTTCTCCGGTGCGCGCGGTTGCCACAAGGAACAGCGCTCCCGCGTGGCACAGGCCGGCGAGCAGTGTCGCAGACGGCGAGTCGAGGAGATGGAGATCGTCAAGCAGCAGAACGTATCTGCCGCGACGCCCTCCGCCGCCCAGCGCGGCAGATGCATGATGAACGGCGGCTGGAGCGTCGGAGAGGTCCAGGCCGGGCGGGAGAAGGTGGGCGATCGCGCCCAGCGGGATGGCGGCAGCCGCCCTCGTCGCCGTCGCTCTGCCACCGCGACGGCCGGACTGCATGGCCCCGGCCCAGACCACCTCAGCCAGTCGTGACTTTCCCACCCCGGCGATGCCGCGGATGACGATTCCTTGGCATCGTGGCGAACTCAGTGCTGTGCGAGCGGCGTCAAGCTCTGCTTCACGGCCGACATAGGGCCACTGCCCTGTCACCGGATCCGACTGAAGCCGTGCGGACAAGGTTGCCATGCTCCTTGGATTGATTCGGCTGAGTACGTTCAGAGCGCGGCGCGATCTCCGTTGGACGCTTCCCAGGCTTCCGGTGGCGCCGATGACCAAGACGGTCTTCCTCGTGGTGAGTCCTCGTGAGGCTGCGGCTCTTGTGCGCCCTGCACGGGTGGGACGAAACAGAGGACGGCGATGTGACAACCGTCTGTCCCGGTCCGTGCCGCGGCCCCACCCCGTCGACGAGTCCTCGTGCTTGGGCGTATCGGCGAGGCGGAGGAATGTCTCCCTGCCGACAGAGGCGTTTCATTCGTCTCGGTGGGTCGCGTGATGGATTCGGGGGAGACGCTCCCAGCCTTCGGCGCGGACACTATGAAGCGTGATCGACAGGTCGTTCGTGGCGAAATCGTCGGCATGGCTCTCAAACGCGGGGCTCATTCTTCATGATCCTTACAGCAGTTCTCCTGATTCGGGTGAGGCATCAAGTCGGTGGTATTCAGGCGAAGCGTGCCAACTGCTCGGCGAACGGTTCCCACGGTGGCCTGAGGCGGCGTGGCAAGCATCAGGGAAACCCCCAACACTGACCCCGAGGTCTCGTGGCTGCCGTCCCCATGCTCTCGGCGCCCCAGATCGTGCGTCCGTCGCGGACGCACGTCCGAGTCGGGAAGAGCCATATGCACACCCGCCAGGCGCACGCGCAGGTGGGTCAGTGAAACGAAGAGCGTCACCTACGTTACTCAACGTAGCGCAGCGTGAAAGCCGCCATGCGTCGAGGCGACAGGCACATGTTGGGGGTGACCCTGATGCCTTGCATCCCCTGGGAGCGCAGGGTGTGGACGGCCGACAAGCCGGCACGGACTCGGCCCCTGGTTGAAGTCGCCTTCCTTGTCGTCTCTGAGATCGTGACCGACCCCTGCCGCAAACGCGGAAGGCCTCGAGGGCCTGAGGGAACTGGTGCGGCGGAACACTCCTGCGCGGGGCGATGACGACCCCACCGGAGAGGCAGGGGCTGTAGCGCCGGAGGATCGGCGGGGCGTAGCGGGCGTCATGCCGGCCCCAACGACTGACTCGAACCGGAGACGAGATGACTGGAATACGGCGGGTGGCCTGGACTCAAGGGGCATGGCTGAACCGCCCCCCGTTCGTGGCCGAGGACGACGGCGATCTGATTGTCAGCACGGCCAGTGGCGGCGACTTTTGGCGTCACACGTCCTACGGATTCGTCCGGGACGACGGGCATGCGCTGCTCAGGGATTTCCCTCTTGACACGGCCGTGGAAGTCACCTTCAAGACTGACCTCGAAGCTCTCTACGACCAGGCTGGGCTCATGATTCGCGTGAACGACGAGGTGTGGACAAAGGCCGGACTGGAGTTCACGGACGGTCTGGTCCATGTTGGGGCAGTGGCTACCCGCGACGTGTCCGACTGGTCATTGGCTCCTGCCCCTGATTGGGCGGGAAAGTCAGTGACCGTCCGCGCCAGCCGTTCTGGTGACGCGCTGATCATTCGAGCGCGCGCTGCGAACGAACGTTGGCGACTCATACGGGTGGCGCCCCTCGAGCCCGATGCCATGGCGGCGGCGGGTCCGTTCTGCTGTTCACCGCAGCGCGGCGGGCTGACGGTCCGATTCACCGGCTTTGACGTGGGTCCGGCCGACAGGGCGTTGCACAGCTCCTGAGCGCGCCTGCGCTGCCCGGCATCGCCGGGCAGGCGCATTCTCATTCGCAGGGCCCGTCGTGCTGTCGTGTAATCAGCGTCATCCCGTTGAGCGGGTGCACGGGCTCCAGTTGAGTAACACATGCTCATCAGTTCGGGATTGGTCTCCGGCAGGCTCGTCACTCAGCAGAAGCGCGTCAGGGATCGCTTCTGTATCAGGCAAATCAAACCTATGGAGGAGCCTTGAGAACCCGTGTCATGGCCACCGCAATGGGGGCCACTGCCGTCCTTTGTGTCGCAGGCGCTCAGCCGGTCCTGGCTGCAGACCAGCCTAGTGACAGGGAGGTGGCCACTGCCATCCAGCATGCCGTCAACGGCAAGGCCACGGCGGCCGACCTTGAGATCATCAAGAACGATGCGCAGCTGTCCAGGTCTGTTCCGGTTTCGCTGGAACGGGGAACGCCGACGGTCACGAAGGCCGCAGCGCCGACCGGGAAGACTGCGGCAGCCACCCGAATGTCCGCGACCGTGAACTCAGCTGATCTCGCGAGCTTCCAACAGATGTGTCGCTCGGTGGACTATCCGCTCACACTGTGGAGCTACCTGGGGACCAAGATCTACACCTGGCACCACAAGTTCTCATGGTGCACGGCGAACCAGGTCTCCGGGAACGAGGCGACTCGGGTCATCACCTACGGTCCCTACGATCGACTGGATTACTTCACCGACAAGTCCTCCGTCGTCTACCCGCAGGGCCTGCTCACCGACGCGGTGTTCGCGCCTGTGGGCAGCCCGGTGAACTCCTGGAGCGGCTACGGATCTCCCTACTACTCGCACATGGCGCGCTCCGTGAATCTCTGCTTCGCGCAGTGGTCGTGTTACGCCAGCAATCTGCCGCAAAGCAAGCTCGCCATCGGAAGGGACAGTGTGTGGCCTCAGATCGCTTCCGCGGGGTGATCTTCTAGCTCTGTCGGAATGGGCTTTCCGCCGTCGGCTCCAGCACGCCTAGCAGCCCCTTTCACCTCTCATCGGCCCACGGGCGGCCGCCCCTGTAATCGTCCTGCGGGGCCGGGGGCATCCAGGTCACGTCCGCTGGAGTGGTGTATCGACGGCCACTCGGTGATCTCGTTTTGAGGCTATGCGGTGAGTTCGGTCGGGATGGTGGGTTCGTCGGTTTCTGACTCGATCGGGTGGAGTCGGGCCTTGGCGAGGAGCTCGCGGCCCATGTAGCGGCGGGCCTCGGTCCACTCGTCGTTCTGCTCGGCCAGGACTGCCCCGACGAGCCGGATGACGGCGGTGCGGTCCGGGAAGATCCCGACCACGTCGGTGCGGCGGCGGATCTCCTTGTTCAGCCGCTCCTGCGGGTTGTTCGACCAGATCTGCCGCCAGATCTCCCGCGGGAAGGCGGTGAAGGCCAGCAGGTCGTGCTGGGCGGCGTCCAAGTGGGCAGCGGCCTTGGGGAACTTGGCCTCCAGCGCGTCCAGGACGTGCCGCATCTGTGCTTGGACCGCGTCGGTGTCGGGCTGTTCGAAGACCGTCCGCAGCAGCGTGGTCACCCAGGGCTGGGCCGACTTCGGCTCCTGGCTCAGCAGGTTCCTCGCGTAGTGGGTGCGACAGCGCTGCCACGACGCACCGGGCAGCACTGCGCCGATCGCATCCACGAGGCCGGCGTGGGCGTCGGAGATGACGAGCTGGACGCCGGAAAGGCCGCGGGCGATCAAGGAGCGCAGGAAAGCGAGCCAGCCGGCGCCGTCTTCGGCGGTAGCGACGTCCAGGCCGAGGATGTCGCGGTGGCCGTCGGCGTTGACGCCGACCGCGATCAGCGCGTGGACGTTGATAATCCGGCCGCCCTCGCGGACCTTCTGGGTGAGCGCGTCGACCCGGACGAACGAGTACGGGCCGGCCTCCAGGGGCCGGTTGCGGAAGGCGGCGACCTGCTCCTCCAGGTGCTCGGCCATCGCGCTGACCTGGGACTTCTTCAGTTGTGTCACCCCAAGGGACTCGGCGAGCTTCTCGACCCGGCGGGTGGAGACGCCGAGCAGGTAGGCGGTGGCGACCACCGAGATCAGGGCCTGCTCGGCCCGGCGGCGGCGCTCGAGAAGCCAGTGCGGGAAGTAACTGCCCTGCCGCAGCTTGGGAACGGCGAGCTCGACGGTCCCGGCGCGGGTGTCCCACTCGCGCGGGCGGTAGCCGTTGCGGTGATTGACCCTCTCGTCGCTGACCTGCCCGTATTCGACGTTGCAGAGGGCGTCAGCCTCGCCGGACATGAGGGCGTCGGCGAACGTCTTGATCATCGCGCGCAGCAGATCGGGACTCGCCGCGGCGAGATTCTCCTCGGCGAGGGCGTGCAGGGGCAGACTGTCGGGTGCGGTCATCGTGCTGATCTCCTTCGAGCTTCGACATCTCGAAGATCAGCCGGTGGCCGTTCTCATATCCGAGCCCTCACTCCGACGCCAGGCCAAACGCCCGGATCAGGTGGGAACCCGTAGACCACTTCCCAAGACGCAACCCACCCCGAACCGACAGCAGCGGAGTGCCGACCAGTGCCTGGCCACTTCAGACCAGAGCCCGTTCATCCGCATGGAGCCGAGCACCTTCCCCCGGGTACGCCGACGAGGGACACTGCGGCCGACGGGGGAATGGGGGTGGGCCGCACAGGTCGCGTGGCCGCCGCCCCGCACGGGTCACGGGATGGCGCTGCCCCGCGGGGCGGTGCGGCCTCACAGCCAGACCAGCCAGCCGCATGGCGAACGGCGGCTCGGTCCCCTGAACGCGGCGAGAGACACGGGTCTCAGCGGCAGCGGTAGGCGAAGGATGCCGAGGCCGTGTGCGGTGTGGGGGACAGGATGTCGACGACGGCGCGGGCCTGCTGTGTCCCCCGGCCGTCGAAGCTCCAACGCAGGATGAGCCGCGCTTCCTCTTGGCCGGTTGAGACGGACTGGGACAGCGCTCCGGACACGGTGCCGTCGCTGCGCACCCAGCGGTAGCGGATCACGCCGGGGGCACCGTTGGTCCTCGCCGTGGCGACGACCTCGGCGGTGCCGTCGCAGCCCACCTCGGTCGGCTCGGCATGGACGGTGACCCCGGTGACAGCCGGCTCCGGCGAGGCGCGCAGCCAGAAGACGAGCGCGGTCACGGCGCCGGCAAGCAGGATCGGCACTACCCACCGCCGTATCCTCGAGCTTTTGGGGCGCCGATGCGCAGGGCTGACCGAAGGCCCCTCCCGCCAGACAGTGGTGACCGGGTCGTTGCCCCGTTCCTCGTCGGGCAGGCGCAGCGTCGGCCCCTCTCCGTGGCCGTCAGGGTTCAGGGGGTACACACCCGTCTTCCACACCGTCGTGGCTGTCGAGACCTCGACGTTGGGCGGGGCGGCGGAGCCGCTGGAGCCGATGCTCCAGCCGGTCGTCAGGTACTCCGGGCCGTCGTCGGAGGGGCCTTGCGGCGGCGGATGCGCCGGACAGAGACCAAGGCGCTGTGTGGGCCAGTCGTGGGAATCTTGCATCGCAGCCAACTCCAGGTACGGCGTTCAGCCCAGCTCGGGCAATTCGATGATGCAGGCGAGTGCGTCCGTGTCCTGATACGCCTGGCCCGATGCGGCCCCTGGTGTGGTGGATACCCGCAGGCCCCAATGCCGCGGGCATCTGTCGGAACGGAACGTGTGCTGATAGGAGAGAGTGTAGGAGGTGCGTCCCGAAAGGACGTGGGTCTCTGTGACGCCGTCCTGCTCCCCCGGGGTGCCGCTCACGTCGCTGTTGTACCAGGTCAAGGCGAGGGTGACCGGTTCGGTGCTGGTCGTGGTGACGGTGAGCCCGGCGTCAGCCGCCCGCCCCGAGGCCGCTCGCAGGGAGGTGATCTCCGCACCCGTGACGGCCAGGGAGTCCCTCTCTGGCGTCGGCTGTCCCGTGGTGCTGCTCGTCTCTGCCGGAGCGGTGGTGTCCGTGGAGGATGCCGAGGACTCTCGGGGTTGGGCCGCCTCGTCGGGGATGCCTCCCCCCACGGGGACCGCACCCGCTGCGCCCGAGGAAGACCCGGAAGGAGCGGATACGGAGGGGGACGTCGAGGAGGTGGTTCCTGATGCCTCCGCGGAGGGGCCCGTACCGGACGGCGACGGGTCCTCGTCGGTCACCGGCGCGGTAGAGGACTCGGGTGGCGACGACGACGCCACCTGCGTGGAGGAGCCACCGCCCACCACGACGGTCGTCAACGCGGCCACCCCCAGAAGCACCCCGGCGCCCACGAGCGCGGGGACACGCAGGCGACGTCCCGTCATGGCGCTGCGGCCGGGAAGGACGCTGTGATCCTCGGCCGGGTGTCCGGGATACCTGCCGAACCGCCGGCCGTCCCCACCATCCTCCGGCCCCTCGAGTTCGGTGGTGGCAAGCGACGTGGTCGCTGTCTCGCCCCCGCCCTGGTACAGCTGGGACAACCCCAGCGCCAACCCGGCGGTGCACAGCGCGAGCGTGCGGCGACCCCGCTCGTGCCAGTCATCCCCATAGGCCGCCGCGGCCAACTCCTCCAGTTCGGCCAGGAAGTCCGCCGCTGACGCCGGCCGGTCCACCGGCCGCTTGGCCATACCGCGCACGACCAGGGGACGCACCGGCTCGGGGGCGGCATGGGCTGGTACCTCCGCAGACAGGTGCTGCACGGCTACCTCCGCCAGATGCCGACCGTGGAAAGGCCGCGACCCCGTCAGGCACTCGAAGAACGTGACGGTGGCGGCGTACACATCCGTGGCCGGGGAGGCCGCCTGCCCCTGCCACTGCTCGGGCGCCATGTACATCGGGGTACCCGCACCCGCGGGGGTGCTCCCATCGCGGGCCGCGATCCCGAAGTCCACGAGCTTTGACACGCCATCGACCGTGACCAGCACGTTCTCGGGCTTGTAGTCACGGTGTACGATCCCTGCGTCGTGTGCGGCCGAGAGACCGAGCAGAGAGCCCTTGAGTACCGCCAGGGCGGCTTCTGGGCTGGTGGCTCCCTCCTGCCGGAGCAGCGTTCGCAGTGACGGGCCGTCAATCAGCTCCATCACCAGCGCGGCGCCGTCCTCGCTCTCCACATACTGGTGGAAGCGAACCACGTGCGGAGACCGCAGATCCCTGAGCAGTCCCGCCTCGGCGCGGAAGGCCTCGAGAAAGTGGGCTTCCTCCGCCAGGCGCGCATCGAGATACTTGATCGCCACCAGGCCACCCGTGGACTGGTCGACGGCCATCACGACGCGTCCGCTGCCACCGGACCCCAATTCACGAGTCCCGACAAACCCGGGGATGGACCAAGAGTTCACGATGTGCCTTCTGCCTTTCTTCACTTCGCCCCGTGGCGGGCGCGGCGGGCCCCCTGGTCCCGTCGCGGTGATGGAGGCCGACGGGCACAGGGAACCGGATCAGTCTCATCGCCTGCCCGCGGGATCACATGAGTGATCGTTACTCACTTTTCGGCGAGCCGGACGGTAGGTAGCCGGCGCAGCCAAGGGTTGGGGCCGGGCATGATGGGAAGAGGGCGCTTCTGGTGCAGCCGCCCAAGGCGCCGGCCCGTCACCAGATCAGGAAGCGGCGGTGCACGGTCGACTTCGATGCTCCTGGAACACGGTGGAAGGGCCGGCAAGGGCCAATGCCGTTGCGTTATGGGTCCGAGGCGGCTGGGGTGTGGATGACGATGGCTTCAGCCGGTGTCGTGGTCGGCTGGGGCTGGTGTCCCTGCTCGGGTCTCTTGAGTCGGTGGTGGGACATTTTGCTTTTCACCACGCGAGGCTGGCTGTGGAGTCGGCGTTGTGGCAGAAGCGGTGCCAACAGGTCGTCGCGGAGCCGCACCAGCGCGGTAACCGGTTGCTCAGGCGGAAGATCCCTGATGAAGCGGTAACGCTGCGGCGGGCGGCCCGCAGGGTGTCGGTGAACCTCGGCGCGCCTTCGGGCGCAGCCGCCACTACCCCGTCCATCGCACGGAATGCATACCCGAATCTCCGGTAACCAAGGATGGGGAACCCGTATCGGGACCGGACGATGGCTGGTCCGAGCTGAGTGCGTCTGGAGGCCGCTCTACGCGGTGAGTTCCGGCGGGGGACGCCGTACCGGACGTCGCTGAAGACGTCGTATTGGCCTGCGGGGCCAGCCGGGTACGGGCGGATGGCCGGACCCGAAAGGGTGCTGACGGAGGCCAGGTGAGCTTGTGGAGAGACGAAGAGAACGATGCCGGAACCGAAGGACAAGTTAGACGCCATGGCGAACGTGCAGGCGCAAGCCGACGCGGACGAGATGGCGAACGGACCGGAGGGCGACGTTCTCGAATGGCGCGACATCAACTGGCGCGCCACATCGAGTGGCCCGGACATAGCTGTAGTCGATCACGCCCGGGACCAAGTCCAGCTGCTTGGCGAACCGAAGCTTCGCCAGCAGGACGGCGTGAGGTCTGTCTCACACGCCGGCCTCGTTCCACGTGGCAAGCCGCCGCCAGCAGGTCATCCCGGACCGGTCTCTACCGCAGGGTGGAGGTGGCCGTACCCAACGCGGGGGCACTGCTTGTGATCGGGTGCGCGATTCAGTCACCGACGTCGGGCCCCCGCGGTCTTCCCCAGCCGTTCCGCGAGCTCCCGGCGGTTCGTGATGCCAAGCTTCGCGTAGACACTCTGCAAGTGGTTGTCCACGGTGCGGACCGAGAGGGTCAGACGGGCCGCGATGTCCTTGCTGGTGAGGCGCTGGGACGCCAGCAGGGCGATCTCCATCTCCCGGGAGGTCAGCGGCGTTGGGGTCTGCGCCGCCAGGAGTGCTGGTGTCCTTGCACCTTGGCATCGCTCTGCACAGGCCGCTGACGTGGCGGAGGCTGCGGCGGCGCGGCGCAGGTCTCCAGCCCGTTGCCACAGCGTTGCTGCGGTGCTCGCCGCTTCGGCGGCGAGCAGGTCCGCGCCCTGTTGCTCGAGATCCGCCGCCACATCGATGAGCGCGGCCGGGTCCTCGGCGGCCAGTGCCGCGGCGAACCGGGAGCGGAGGGCGACGAACGGAGTGTCGTGGCCCGATCCGGCCAGTTCCTTGAGCCGGCCCGCTGCCTCCCACGCCCCATCGAGCCGGGCCAGCTCGGTGAGGAGAATGGCCTCGGTCCCGTGGAGGCGTCGTTCCTCGGCGTCACCGGCGGCCGCCCTGAGGAGCGCGCGCCCCCGGCTCAGCTCGCCTTGGGCGATATGCACCCAGGCTTCGGCGATGCGCTCCTCCGGAAAGTCCACCTGGCGCGGGATACCCCGGTACTCCTCCAGGGCCGAGTGGGCGGCCTCGACATCGCCCTGCATGGCGGCGGACGCGGCCAGTCCCGCCGTCGCGATGGACCGGGAGATCATGGTGTACGAGCGGAGTGCCCGGAGGACCTCTGCGAACCACCGGCGTGCGGATGCCAGGTGACCGGCGAACAGCTCGGCGCGGCCCATGTGCAGGGCCACGAGCGTGCGCTGGAGGTACGCAGGGGTTCTGGTGAGCTCTTCGTACACCCGCTCGCCGAGTGCGCGAGCCTCGGTCAGCCGGCCGCTCTCCGCCAGCGCGAGCACACGCAGGGACTGGATGGCTGAGGGGTCCGTGGCCAGCGAGTACTGCTCGCTGTCGGCTTGCTCGCACACGACCAGGGCTCGTTCCGCCCAGACCAGTGCCTCGGGACCGCGCCCGAGGAATGACAGCACCATCGACTTGGTGGTCGCGGCCATCAGCCACCTCGGCAGGTCGGGCACCGCTGTGCCGTCGCTCTCCACGTCTCCCAGCAACGCGAGGCTGCCGTGGAAGTCGAGCCCGCTGAACCTGATGCTGGCCTCGTTGGCCGCCAGCATGCGCAGGCCGCACCGGCCGGTCACCCGATCGCGAGCGGCGTCGTTTGCGGCCAGCGCGCGGTCCATGGCCGACCCCAGACCCCAGATCAAGTTCTGGGTGCGGACCAGCGCGACGGCCAGCGCCTCGTGCTCACTGTGGGCGAGGGCGTCGGCCCGCGCTAGAGCGGTGTCAGCCTGTGCCGCCTCGGCCATCTCGAAGAGCGTCTTGCCGAGCAGCAATTCGACCTGCCAGGTGCGGTGCTCCTCCGGCACCGCGTGCAGGAAGTCCAGCGCCCGGGGGTGGTCGCGGGCGTGGACGGCGATAGCGGCCGCCTGCACCAGCAACAAGGGATCGGCGGTACCGGTCGCCGCCAGCCGGTACGACGCCAGGTGCATGGCATCCTCCCGGCGGCGGGCCCCCGACTTCTCCAGCATCTCCGCCTGACGCAGCAGGATTTCCCGGCGCCTCAGCATGGGCATGTCGGCGCGCAGCACCTCTCCGTACAGCGGATGCGCAAGCCTCACCGAGGTCCGCCGCCCGTCCCGGACCGCAACGATCAGTTCGGACCGCTCCATCGAGTCCAGGACGCCCGGCTCCACGTCGACCGTCAGACGTTCGAGGGACAACGGCTCGCAGAGCGCGATGGTGTCCAGCACCTGGCGGCCGGAAGGGGAGGCTCCGCAGAGCCGTCGGCGGATGAGGTCCGTCAGACGGCTGCCGACCGGTATCTGGTCGCAGGGCGTCATCGCCCAGAGTTCGCCATTGCGGACGAGCTGGCCGGCGGCCATCATGCCCTGCAGCAGCTCCCGTAGGTAGAGGGCGTTCCCACCACTCGCGTCATACAGGGACTGGAGGGCGAGCCGCTGCACGGGCCCGCCGAGCACCGTCTGGAGCAGGATCTCGACGTCGTCCCTGCCGAACTCCGCCAGTTCCACCGGGTGCGCCGCATCGCCCTGAGCCAGCGCCTCCACTGCGTCCCCGGCAGGCGTTCCTGAGCGCACCGTTCCCAGCAGGAAGATCACCCGGGCGTCGATCATCTGCCGCAGCAGCATCGTCGACGCCCGATCCAGCAGATGCAGGTCGTCGACGAGCACGACGAACCGGGAAGGAAGATGGGAAGGTTTCGCACAGGTCTGGGAGAGCAGTCGGGCCGTCGCCGTGAAGCCGGACACGGGATCGGACAGATCCACCCCGTCGGGCACCAGGTGGGCGATGGCCCCCAGCGGCACCTCGGCCCCGGCGGCCGTGGCCACAGCCCTGCGGGTCGCGTACCCGGCGGCCTCCGCACGTGCCAGGCACTCCTCGGCGAGCCTCGTCTTCCCTACCCCGGCCGCACCAAAGACCACGAACCCGGAGCACCCAGGGTCCGCCAACACCTTGTCGAACTCGGCCAGTTGCCGCTCACGGCCCACCAGCGGCCACCGCCGTGGCTGCACCTGCGCGCTCATCGTCTCCCCCCGCTGCCGCAACGCCCATGCCGCGGACACTGCCGGTCGCGTCGAGGAGTGGCCGCTGAAGGCCGGCACCAACGGTTCCCGTACGTCTCGCTACCGGGATCTTCTTCGAGAAGATCTCCACCCGCGCCACCCAGCGCCCCGAACTGGACAAGGCCGTCGCGCTCGCCAGCGAACTGCGTGCCTCCGGGGTGCGCGTCACGCTCGTCGTCCACAAGGACAAGCGGCTCGGCCGCGGCATCGAACTGGCGACCCTGGCCGAGGAACTGAAGGCGAGTGACGTCGGCGTGGGGTTCCTCACCGGTGAGCTCCAGGGCTCGCACGACCCCTCCGTCATCGTGTACACCGTGCTGGCTGCCCTGCCCGGCATGGAACGCGAGTACATCCGCGACCGCCACCCTCGAAGGCCACGAGTCCGCCCGCAAGCGCGGCAAGACCATCAGCGGCGCGGGCGTCACCAACGACCAGATGCTCTCCATGGCCCTCCACCTGCGCGAGCAGGAGATGAGCCTGCGCGACATGCCGCCCGGCTCGTCATCACCACGGGCAAGAAGAAGGGACAGCAGCCCTCGCCCGCAACCGTCATGCGCATGCTGCGTGAACACGACGGGCAGACGGCCGCAGATGGAGCCAACCCGCGGTGAACTACGGCTCCAAGACATGCTGCTTACGCTTCCGGCTGCACCTCGGCCCCGGCCCTCATCAGGCGACGCCGGATCATGATCGTTCATTAGCGTTCAATCCAGCAGCATTACCGGCGGACCCGCTCACCACCCACATGCGTAGCGGCGTAGCACCAAGAGCAGGATTAAATTTCCTCCTGCCATGCAGTCGAGGGCTCCGGCCATCGCCACATCACCCCGCCGCACACAGCGCAATCCACGAGCGCATCCTCACACGCTCACGCACACAGCCACTAACCCCTGACCGGCCGCGACTTACCAAACCCTCCCGCCGGGACAAAACACTCTTTTAGGGATCATTGACGAAGAGTCGCGGCCCTCATCGTCCGGACTTTCTGATCCCGTCAGCTGTTCCGGGCTGCGGCGAGGAGCCCACGGAACTCCGAGATGAGAAATCGGGTTGAAGGGCCGTCATCGACAGAGAGGTTCAAGGTTGACGCTTCGGCAGAACCGAGCCAAGCTGAGAAGATCCCGAGATGCGGACCCAGTACTTCCTCACCGAACCGAGATTCGTTCAGAACTGTTTGCTGGAGGCTTGCGACGTATGCCCTCGCCTCACCGCTGCCGGTCACATACAGGATCAAGACCAGTTTCTCAGTAAGGACGCACACCTCGATGAGTGACTGATACTGAGTCTCGCACCTTTCAAAGCGTGTTTCGAAGCAGAGTTTGGCCTGATTGCGGAGATCTCCTAGCGAATACCTGTGTACTGCATCTTCCAACAGGGTGAGCACGCTCCCGTCAAAATCCGGAAGCTCGCACAGTCGCGAGAACCGCTTCCTTGGCTTCCCTGCCGCCTCAGTGGCAGGAATACCGGACAACAGTGCTTCAATCCCCATTATTGCCAATTCCCGGTTGTATCGCAGCTTAAGGAAAGTAGGCAACGCGCCGACAGCGAAAAGCGCCGTTCCCACCAACAGGGCGATCGGATCTCCATGCTCAACGCCGGCTGACAGAAATCCAAAGCCGAGAGCAGCAGGGATCATAACAGGGACGACAGAGAGTGCCCCGGCGAAGAAAACTGAGAAGAGCACGCTGCAGAGCACACCGAGGGCGAGACATACCGGAAAAACCGCCAGCCATTGCCCATCTGAACCACTAAGAAGATGGAATACGAAGGAGGCGAGTGCATAGCCGCCGACCATGTACAGCAGCAGAACTATTGCTCCGCCAAGGGCGATGAGTTTCGATTTCCTCATATGGATGGCACATTCCCTCTTGGACGTTCGTGAATAACTACTGTCACCCATGCGTATGTCGAGTTTCATGAGTAATGGATACTCAACCTCGATTCTTCAGCGGCCGTGAATGCATGACCGTGCCGCCGGTTCGCCCTGTTTGTTCCGCGTAATCGCGGGCGGCGCGCTTGATCTCTGCATAGAGAACAGAAATGATCACGCGTTCGACAGTGAGGCAGCAGCGGCCGGATCTGTCGTTGCGGTGGATCGGCTCTGGCTGCCGGGTCGCTGGCGCTTCGCAGGGCGGTGTGCTGAGGAGTGTTGACGTGAGCCCGGATCGGGTGGTCTGGTCATGCGGACGCGTCGACCAGGGCTTGGAGCAGGCGCTGGGGGTCTTCGGCGATGCGGTTGCAGACGTAGAGCCACCATTCCGTGCCGAAGACGATGTACTCCCGGGTGGGGTGGCCGCGCTCGGCCATGGCCTGGAGGCGGTCGGGCCCGAGGCCGAGGAGGGTCTCGAACTCCCAAGCATCGGAATCGTGACCCTTCCCTCCGAGGTGCTGGTCAACGCGGTTGATCAGATCCCAGTCGTGGGTGGCGAAGGAGCACAGATGGCCCGAGTCGGCCAACTGTTGCGCGTACGCAAGATAGGCGGCGGTCAGGGCCGGGGCCTCGCGCGGGTGGGCGATGGCCTCAGGTTCGAGGAAGGCGCCCTTGACCAGGCGGATGCGGCCGGGACGGGAAAGCAGCTCCGGCAGGTCGTCTGCGGTGCGATATAGGCGTGCCTGGACAGTGATGCCCACATGATCGAACCGCTCGCACAGCTTGCGGTGCAGGGCAAGCACCTCGTCGGTACGGTTGGAGCCTTCAGCCGAGATCACCATCTCCCGCCCGGTGTCGGCGGTGGCCTGGGCGATGCGGGAGGCGTTGGCAAGGGCAAGCTCCGCATCGACGGCCAGGCCGATGTGGGACAGGTCCAGGGAGATCGAGCACCCGGGTGGCAGTAGCCGGGCCGCAGAGAGGAACGTGTCGGTCTCTTCCGTGGCTCGCCGCGGGTCACGGCAGCTCTCGCCCATGTACTCGACGTTCACGCGGTGGCCGACAGCCAGGACCTGCTGCGCCCGGTCCAGGGCGTCGGGCAGGGTTTCACCGGCCACGTACCGCCGCGCAACTTTGCGGGCCAGAGGGCCCAGGATCGGGTCACCTGGGACACGCCACTTCAGCTCCTCGTCTAGCGCGAGCCCACGTAGGACTTGGGCAGCCTGTGACGAGAGGGCGGCGTTGGTGGCGGGGATCTGCGTGGTCATGCGCTGTGCCTAGCTGTTCGCGGGAGGGATGAACGCCTGCGAGCCTTCCAGACCGGTGCTCCCACCTGAGAGTGGCAGAGACGACAGGTAAGCTGAAATTCCTGCCATTGCCGTAAGAGGGGATCGGGAACCGATGCTTCACGACGTCGCCGTCCTGGCCCTCCAGGGTGCCCACGCATTCGAGCTGGGCGTGTTCTGTGAGGTCTTCGGGATCGACCGCAGCGACGATGCGCTGCCCGTGTACGACTTCGCTCTTGTCTCGGCCACCGGCGACAGCGTGCCGACCCGCCACGGCTTCGAGGTGCGGGCCCGGCACGGCCTGGAGCGGCTGGCCTCGGCGGACCTCATATGCGTCCCCGCCTACGACCTCAATGTGCACCAGCCGGACCACCTGACCGAGGACCTGCGGGCTGCTGTGAAGCGTGGCGCTCGGGTCCTGAGCATCTGCACCGGGGCCTTCCTCCTGGGCGAGGCCGGGCTGCTCGACGAGCAACGCTGTACCACGCACTGGCGCTACACCGACGAACTCGCCCGCCGCCACCCGCGTGCCGGGGTCGAGTCGGACGTGCTCTACGTCGACGAGGACCCGATCATCACCGGCGCCGGCACCGCCGCCGGCGTCGACACCTGCCTCCACCTCATCCGCAAGGAGCACGGCAGCGCCGTCGCCAACGCAATCGCCCGCCGCATGGTCACACCCCCACACCGTGACGGCGGCCAGCACCAGTACCGCCAACGCCCCCTCCCCCGGGAGGGGACCGGGTCCCTCGCCCCTGTCCTGGCCTGGGTGGAAGCCAACCTCGACCAGGACCTGACCGTCGACGCAATGGCCTACCGTGCCCACCTCTCCCCACGGACCTTCGCCCGACGCTTCCGTCAGGAAACCGGGACCACACCACTGCAATGGCTGACCGGACAGCGAGTCCTGCTCGCGCAGCACCACCTGGAGACCACAGACGACCCAGTAACCGCGATCGCCCACCGCACAGGCTTCGGCACCGTCGACAACCTCCGCCACCACTTCGCCCGACACCTCGGCACGACGCCCCAGGCATACCGGCGCGCGTTCAGGACCCTGCCCACCAGCCGACGATCCGCGCCCCTCACAGTTTCACAATGGCCGCGCAGTACTGACTGATCGCTGTCCGGTCTTGAGAACAGAACCAGGTCGGCAAGCCCGTCACTCACCGTGACTACACGTCAGTGGCCCAGACGCTGCGCACCGCTCAAGATCGAAGACCCCGTCTCCCACGCCATGCGCGAGCTGATCGCCGAGCGCGAGTGGCTGACGGTGTTCCTGCTCCCCGCCTACTCGCCCGACCCGCGTGTCGCCGGAGCGGCTGGCGCGCACGGTGACGGGCTTGCCGGCCCACTCGGTGACTGGGGCCAGCGACCAGTCCGAGGTGTCGTGGGTAACCACGGCCCCCAGATGCGGGGTGCCGTCCGTCGCCTCGACGCCCGCCTTCACCCAGGTCCGCTCGTCCACGCGGACCATCACCCCGGCCTGGTCGTACAGGGCAGTGAGGTCGGCTTCGAAGGTCACTTCGACCGCGGTGCCCACCGGGAATCCGGCGAGCAGGGCGTGCCCGTCGTCGCGGATGAACCCGTAGGGTGCGGCGCCAGAAATCGCGATGAGTTGATGGGCCTCGGGCGACAGCCGGAACACCGCGCCCCTCACGCTCGAGCAGCACGGTCCTGGTCTCCCGCTCCAGCTTGGCGATTGGTGGGACACCGCGGACGGCGTGAAGCCCAGGGCGGAGGCGGCGGCGCCGACACTGCCGTACACGTCCGCTTCTTCCGCCGCTGGCCGCGGCCCAGCAGTATGCAGTGGCGCCTGCGCCGGGAATGATCGGATGGAGTCAGGTGGTGGTGCGCTGTGTCTCCTGCCAGATACGCGCAGTTGTACGGATGAATGTGAGCGTGGTCGTCGTTGACGGGATGGCTTCGTCGAATGGTGTGGCCAGATGGAACGATGGGTCCCACCGCACGGGCGTGGACGTCGAGTTGGGGTTGGTAATCTCGAAGGCAATGGTCATGCCGATGGTGTGGTCGCGGGTGTCGAGGATCTGCACGGGGCTCTCAGCGCTGATCACGGCGCAAGAGACCGAGCCGCCTTGGACTCTGACCTGTGCGGGCGAGGGGTAGGTGACCCGTCGGCCCGCCCGGTTGATGCGAATAGCGGGGTCGGCGCAGACGCTTGCGTCGGGTTCGACGATCGCGACGCGTCGGGCAGGTGCTGGAAGGGCGGGATCGACGGTGAAGGCGTTGGGGTCGTAGGTGAACTCCGAGTCCCGGATCGCCGCTGCTATTTGAATGCCGACTCCTGTGCTGGTCAAGGTGATGTTCTCGAGAACATGCCGGCTTCCGTTTTCGTAGAGGATGCCCGTCGAAGCGCCAGCGGGGTGAACGTTGGCGATGTGAATGTTCTTGAGATGCGTTCCTTCCCCACTGGCCCGGATGTCCGGTCCCGAGGGGAACGTGTTGCGGCGTACCTCGAGGCTTACGTCCTCCATGCGGGTGTCTGTGCCGGCGAGGAGTATGAGCTGGGTGGCGGACGGCTCGGCCATGCGCATGGTCAGGCCGCGGAAGGTTATGTTCCTCGACGCGGGATCTGCCACGGCGAGGGATGCGGCATAGCGGTTGTAGTCGTCGAGAGAGAACAGGTTGGTGAACACCATGTCCTCGCACTGTCCGGTCGACAGCAGCGAATCGCAGCTGATGGCGGAACAGTCGCTGACGGTGGCGCCGCGAATGCCCCCGAACTGGAAGGCCGAGCCGCCGCGGACATTCTGGGCCGTGCAGTTCTCAACGGTGACGTTGCTGGACAGTGAGGGGCCGGGACTTGTGGTGCTGCCTGACATGTAGATGAGGTGCGGCGGAGCCGGGTAATAGGGGAAGACCTCACAGGAGGAACTGGTCGCGCGCCTGATGACGAGGTTGTCCTGCGCGGTGGTGAGTACACCGAAGGCGACAGAACTGACGTGGACGTCCTCGACGAGGTTGTTCACCCGGGTACCGGTGTAGAGCCTTGTGGCCCGGTCGTAGTTAGTCAGCTTGACTCCCGAGAGGAAGCCGCTGACCGAGATGCGGCGGATGGTGGTGCGGTTGCCCGAGGCCTGGATTCCAGCGCTGTACGTCGGGCCATTGGCTCCGACGGGGTAGGTACCCGGTTGGGCTCCGGGAATCGCGTTCCGGTCAGCGTCGCCCATGACCAGGGACAGGTCCGAGATGCTGACGTCGTTGGCGTTGTAGAAGTCGAAGACCGGCGCTCCCCAGGACTGTTGCAGGATGACGGTGATCGCCTCGCCCGCTCCCCGGATCCTGGTGCCGTCATGCGTGATGATGACGGGCCGGGTAATCCAGTATGGCTTGTCGGCTCCTGAGGGCGGGAAGTAGACGCCGTCGTTGCGGTAGCGGGCAGCGGCCCTGAACGCCGCATCCAGGAAGTCGTCATTCGCGGTTTCACCGCTGCGTGCGCCGAACCACCTGACGGACAGTTCGCCACTCCACTGGCGCACCCATCGCCCCGCGGCGCCTCCGGCCGGGGCGATGACAAGACCCAAATCGTCGGCTTCGGTGCTCGACGGATTCCAGACGAAGGTCCCGCCGCCCCCGTCGCCCTCCTCGTAGTAACCCCTCACCGCAATACTGGCCGTCGGCGTGGTGGGCCTTACGGCTCGCAGGTGCTTGATGCTCTCCACAGAGGCCGGTGTGTCCGCGACAGCTGCGGGCGTGCCGAGGAAGGGGGTTGCAGCGACGGCGGCCCCGGCCCCCCAGGCGAGCAGCGCCCTTCTGCCAGGCAGGACTCCCGCAGCCGGGTTGTTCTCGTCAGTCATGGTCTGCTCCCGTCTATTCTTGAGGTGGCGCTCCATCACAAGGGCTCCGAGTCTGCTGCGCGCGCGAAAGCGCGAGGCTAGGGCTACGGGGCCCAGAGGAAATGACCGCTGCGTCCTCCCCCTTGGGAATGGAGGAAGCAGCGGCCAGATCTGCGGCCCGGTGTGACCGCCCTCGATCAGGAGGTGGTGCGGAGTGTCACTCCGTGGTAGCTGAGTGCGGGGCCGATGGGCTGGAACGTGGCCACGTTGGGCTGGCCGACCTTCTGACCGCAGACGCTGCTGGCTCCGTAGGTCACGCTGGAGCTGTTGAGTCCTGCGGCGTAGTTGCCGACCAGGACGGGCCCACCGCTGTCGCCGGGTTCGACACAGAGGTTCGTCTGGACCTGACCGTACTTGGTGCCGCTGGGCGTTGTGGCGGTGACATTTGTGGCTGTGACAGTGCCACAGGTGAGGTGCGTCGTACGGCCCGACTTGCAGACGTAGGAACCAACCAGCGTGTTCGACCAGCCGCGCACGTTGCTGACGTAGCCGTCATACCGCCACACGCTCGGCTGGGGAACCCAGTTGATGGTGTTGGTGTAGATGATCGCGTGGTCCGCGCCGGTGTGCGTGTAGTTTGTGACACGCCCGACGTGGTTGGAGTTGCGGTACCAGTTCAGGCGGGAGTCATCCGTCGAGCCGTACATGCAGTGTCCGGCCGTCATGACGTACTGGGGCTTGAAACCGAAGACGTTGGTGGGACCCTCCACGTTGAATCCGGTCGAACACAGGCCCATCCCGTTCGTCATCTCGAGCCCTGCGTACAGGTTGTCGGCCGCGTCCTGCAGTGCCCTGCTCGCGTGCTCGATACGCACCTGGGACCCGGCGGCCCTGGCCTGCTTGACCAAAGCCAGCGACTTGGTCTCCCGCGCCTTCTCGGGTGTTACGACGACGACCTGATTGGCCTTGACGTCGATGTACCAGCGGCTGCCATCTGCCACATCTAGCTGCCCCGCCAAGCGGTCCAGCTGTTGCTTGGTCTTCTCCAGTGTCTTCAGCGAGTGCCTGACCGACCGAGGAGTCGCTCCCGCGGCCCGGACCTCGGTGGCGGCGGAGCCATCGACGACGTTGATGACCAGCTTCCCAGTGGACTGGTCGATAAAGGAGCCTGCGCCTCGTGTGCCGAGACTCTTCGTGAGCCGCTCGCCGAGCTTCACCTGCCGGTCCTGGGCCGCCAGCCGGCTCCGGGCCTGGTCCCGCGAGACGCCGAAGTCCTTGGCGAAGGCATTGGCCATGTCTGTATCGATGCTGCTGACGTGCGAGGTCCCGTCAGTGCCAGGTGACGCTGCCGCGGCCGATGACGCGCCAGTTCCTGCGGGCAGAGCACATATGACGCCCACCGCGGCTCCAACGAACATTAGGCGACGATTCACTAGTTGACCTGCGCTTCCGCGACAGGGGTGCTACGAAGCCCCCGTTACCGATGATGAAGGTGTCACCGACCTCCTCCCTTGAGTAGGCCGGAATCATTAGCTGGCCTCTGTCAAGTGAAGGTGCAGCAACGCGTGTTCAAGGTACGATCACCGCACTTTTCGCGTCGTGAGTAAGAACTGCTCAAGCTCGATCGGTGCTACGTGCCAAATGTGCTTTGACTCCTGAAACTGAAAAAGCCAAGGCAGGGAAACGAGAAATGCAGTGAACACGGGAACCATCCGGTCCTATCTCCCTGGTGACGGGCAGCCAGTCCGCTGCTGGGGATAGGCGCATCGACCGCTGAACGGGCCGGGTGGGGCGGAGCCGCCGTAGTACTCCGAGCCGGGGAGAGCCCGGCACATGGGGAAGGGCGGCAGCGGTATCGAGAAGGGAGGAGGCTGCAATGTCGAGAGAGGCACCGCTGAACAGTGGCGCTCTGCTGGAGACGGCCCCGGTGGGGCCGCGCCAGCGGGTATCGGAGATGCAGGCCAAGCTTCACCGTTGGGCGGTGGCCGATCCCGGCCGCCGGTTCGACGATCTGTTCAACCTCGTGCACGACCGGGCGACGCTGATCGTGGCGTTCGACCGGGTCGCTGGCAACCGGGGAGCCGGTTACACCTGGCGTGGACGGTCTGACCGCTGCCGAGGTCGAGGAGACGCTCGGCTTTCCCGGGTTCCTGGACGACCTGCGCGCCCGTCTCAAGGCGGGTGCGTTCCGGCCGCTGCCGGTGCGGGAGAAGACTATTCCGAAGCCTGGCGGGTCTGGGAAGGTCAGGCGGCTGGGGATTCCCACGATCGCCGACCGGGTCGTCCAGGCCGCGCTGAAGCTGGTGCTGGAACCGATCTTCGAGGCCGGCTTTAAGCCGGAGCTCGTCGCCTTGGCCGACGGCTACCGCGAGTCCACCGAAGCGTGAGCCGGGCTGCTGCGCGACTGCGCCCGCCGAGGCATGCGTGCCCCGGTCCTGGCAGTCGGCGACGGGGCGCTCGGGTTCTGGAAGGCCTTGCGCGAGGTCTTCCCTTGGCCTCTCCGGGATGCCCGCCGCACACGGGGGTGTATCGGGCGGGAAGGAGATCAGGATGGCCCGGCTCCAGGACGCGAAGGACGGGGTCATTCATCTGCGGTCCGCGGGGGTGGACCTGGGGAAGCGGTTCTTGCGAGCAGACCACTTCACCCGCCGTGATCCCGAACGCGCTATGCGCCGCATGATCAAGGAAGCCAACAGCCTCGGGCTGACCATCCGCTTCGAACCGATCACCGCCTGACCCACCCGATCAAGGGGGTCATCTTCGTGTCAGCCCCGCTCGACGACCATTACGGCTACCGCCTCGTCGATGCCGGCCCGCACCCCAACCGGGGCCTCCCCCGCCGCAAAGAGTCACCCGCCACCTCCCCGCCCCGGCAGGTTCGTCCGGCGTCAGCGGCCCTTGCGTACCCGGGCCGCTGCGCGGGCTTCTGCGGTCTTGCGGGCCTCGGCGGCTTTGCGGGACTCCTTCGCGGGGCGGCCCGGACGGGTGCCGAGGCCACGGAAGGGGGCGTTGCCGCTGCTGGTCTTCCCCCCGAGAGGCGGGCGCTTCGCCCCCGTGATGGTGGTCAGCTTCTCCTCGCCGGAGCGCACCTGTGTGACAGTCGGCCGAATCTCGCCGTCGGACATCATCCGGTTCACATCGCGCCGCTGATTGGGGGTGACCAGGGTGACCACATTCCCGGACTCCCCGGCGCGTGCCGTGCGCCCACTGCGGTGCAGGTAGTCCTTGGCATCGGCTGGCGGGTCGACGTTGACGACAAGGTCGAGCGCGTCGATGTGAATCCCCCGCGCCGCGACATTGGTGGCCACCAGCACAGTGATCTCACCGTTCTTGAACTTGGCGAGCGTGTGCGTGCGCTGCGGCTGCGACTTCCCGCTGTGCAAGGCAGCGGCCCGTACGCCGCTGGCCCGCAAGTGACGGGTGAACTGGTCGACGCCGGCCTTGGTGTCCAGGAACATCAGTACCCGGCCGTCGCGCGCGGCGATTTCGGTAGCGGTCGCATACTTGTCGGCGGCGTGGATGTTGAGTACGTGGTGCTCCATCGTGGTGACCGAGCCCGCCGCCCTGTCGACCGAGGCGAGCACCGGGTCGTTCAGGTAGCTCCGTACCAGCTGATCGATGTTGCGGTCCAGCGTGGCCGAAAACAGCAGCCGCTGCCCGTCAGGGCGGACCTGGTCCAGGATCTCCGAAACCTGCGGCAGGAACCCCAGGTCGCACATTTGGTCCGCCTCGTCCAGCACCGTGATCCGCACCTGATTCAGGTGACAGTCCCGACGCGACGCCAGGTCGGCCAGCCGCCCTGGCGTCGCGATGACCACGTCGGCGCCGGTCCGCAGCAGCGCCGACTGTCGGTTGATCGACAACCCGCCGACCACCGTCGCAAGTCGCACATTCAGCGCCTGCGCGTAGGGCGCCAGCGCGTCGCTCACCTGCTGCGCGAGTTCCCGAGTCGGCACCAGGATCAGTGCGAGCGGCCGCTTCGACTCCGCTCGCAGGCCTGCCGTCCGGACGAGCAGCGGAAGCCCGAAAGCGAGCGTCTTGCCGGAACCGGTCCGCGCACGGCCCAGGACGTCGCGGCCGGCCAGCGCGTTGGGCAGGGCCGCCGCCTGGATCGGGAAAGGCTCCTTCACCCCGAGGCCGATCATCGTCTTCATCAGCTCCGGCGGCAGCCCGAGTGGGCCGAAGGACTCGACCGGTGGCAGGCCCGGGACCACCGTCCGGGGCGTCGATAGTTCCCCCTGCGGCGCTGTCGCACGCCGGGGCTTGCCGGCACGGGAGAGTCCAGGGGTCGACGGCTGCGCGTTCATGGGGAAACCTTCCTCGGTCTGGCGCCCAGAACGCACCAGAGCCCATACCCGTTGGTATGGGCCCGGCGGTGTCGAAGCGTGCCCCCAAGTTACCAGCGCGGACGTCTACCGGTCCGGCCGACCGGCACCGGGCGACGGGGCATGGCCGCCTCACGAACGGCAGGCGGCTGATCGTCCGGGCGCACCAGCAAGCCGCCGGCCAGGCCCTGTCCGGGCGATCTTGCAGGGCTCGTGCACCTCGGCCTGCCGTCACCCCGCCCGAGCCACCCGATGTACCACCCGTCCCGGCCAGGCACCCCGTCGGCCAGAACGGTGAATCGAGCACCGCATGCCCAATCAGCCCGCCAACCGGAAGCGGCGCAGAAGAAGCTCGACACGCTATCCCCTGTCACCCGGAGAACGGAGCTACAGCTCACTGCCGACCAGATCCGGGTGATGACTGAGAAGGCTCGGAGGTATCACAGAAAGCATCCACGGTGTGGACGCCGAGAAGGAAGGCCCGCTCTACGAAGCACTGGGCATCACCATCAGCTACGAACACGAAACGAGGACCGCGACCGTAAGGTCGAGGCCCTCGTCCGCGTATCGTCAGTGGTTGTGTCCGAGGGGGGACTTGAACCCCCACGCCCGATAAAGGGCACTAGCACCTCAAGCTAGCGCGTCTGCCATTCCGCCACCCGGACTAGGTGATCTTGCCGCTTCCGGGGTGTTCCCCTCGGCGACGTGGATAACTCTACCAGGGGTTTGAGGTGGTCATGAACCACGTTTTCCGTGGTCAGTGGGCCGGCGGAGCAGTGCGCGGCAGGGCGTGACCTCTCGTGCGCGCCGAGGATCGCTGCCTGTTCTCCGGGGCCGGTTCAGAGCCCCGGGACACGGATGACCTGGCCCGCGTAGGACAGGTTGCCCCCGAAGCCGAAGAGGAGCGCGGGGGCGCCCGGCTCGACGGCTCCGCGTTCCACGAGCTTGGACAGGGCCATCGGGATGCTGGCGGCGGAGGTGTTGCCCGAGTCGACGACATCGCGGGCGATCACGGCGTTCACCGCCCCGATCTTCCGGGCAAGCGGCTCGATGATGCGCAGGTTGGCCTGGTGGAGGACGACCGCGGCGAGGTCCTCGGGGGCCGTCCCGGCACGTTCGCAGACCTGACGGGCGATGGACGGCAGCTGGGTGGTGGCCCAGCGGTAGACGGTCTGGCCCTCCTGGGCGAAGCGGGGCGGGGTGCCCTCGATGCGGACCGCGTGGCCCATCTCGGGGACGGAGCCCCACAGCACCGGGCCGATCGCCGGCTCGTCGGCGGCCTCCACGACCGCGGCGCCCGCCCCGTCGCCCACCAGGACGCAGGTGGAGCGGTCGGTCCAGTCGGTGACCTCGGTCATCTTGTCCGCGCCGATGACGAGGGCGCGGACGGACGAGCCGGCGCGCACCGCGTGGTCGGCGGTGGCCAGGGCGTGGGTGAAGCCCGCGCAGACGGCGTTGATGTCCATCGTCGCCGGCGACGCCATGCCGAGCCGGGCCGCGACCCGGGCCGCGGTGTTGGGCGAGCGGTCGATGGCCGTGGAGGTGGCGACCAGGACGAGATCGATGTCGGCAGGGGTGAGTCCGGCCGCGGCGAGGGCCTTGGACGCGGCGTGCGCCGCCAGTTCGTCCACGGGCTCGTCGGGGCCGGCGATGTGGCGGGTCCTGATGCCCACGCGGCTGCTGATCCAGGCGTCGCTGGTGTCGACCATGGCCGCCAGGTCGTCGTTGGTGAGCACTTTGGCGGGCTGGTAGTGACCGAGGGCCACGACGCGCGAACCGGTCATGGGCGGATCTCTCCTGATTGAGCGCCGTACGGGTTGAAGGACCCAGTGTTCTCGGCGACCGACGGGTAACCGTCCGAGTGATCCAACAGGATCGGGGCCCGGTCTTTGGAGACTTCGGCCTGCGGCCCGGCACCGGACCGGTCCATCCGCTCCGTCCCCTCCGTCCGCTCCGTCCGCTCCGTCCGCCAAGCCGACGGTGCCGGGCCGGGTCGCCCCGCGGAGGTGCCGGGGACGTCCCCAAATGCAGGACAATGGCGTGGGCAGCCGATCGACGTCGTGGGAACAGGTGGGACATGGGACGGGTCACGGAGCGCCGGCGCGTCATCCGGATCCGGGACGGAGCGGTGTCCGCCCGCCCGGACACCCTGGTCGCCGAGGAACCCCTGGAGATCCGGCTGAACGGCACACCTCTCGCGATCACCATGCGCACGCCCGGCGACGACTTCGCCCTCGCCGCGGGGTTCCTCGTCAGCGAGGGCGTGGTGGGTTCCCCGGACGAGGTGCAGAACATCGTCTACTGCGCGGGCGCGACGGAGGACGGCTCGAACACGTACAACGTGGTGGACGTCCGGCTGGCACCCGGCGTACCGGTGCCCGACATCGGCCTCGAGCGCAACGTCTACACCACGTCGTCGTGCGGACTGTGCGGCAAGGCGAGCCTCGACGCGGTGCGCACCACGGCGCGGTTCCCGATCACCGACACTCCCCCGGTCCGTCTCGGCCTCGCGCTCCTGGCCGGACTCCCGGGCCGGCTCCGCGCGGCTCAGCGGGTGTTCGACCGGACCGGCGGGCTGCATGCGGCCGCGCTGTTCTCCGAGGAGGGCGACCTGCTCGACGTGCGGGAGGACGTCGGCCGGCACAACGCGGTCGACAAGCTGGTGGGCCGGGCCCTGCAGGAAGGCGGGCTGCCGCTGTCGCGGTCGGTGCTGCTGGTCTCGGGGCGTGCGTCGTTCGAGCTGGCCCAGAAGGCCGTGATGGCCGGCATCCCCGTGCTCGCGTCGGTCTCGGCGCCGTCGTCGCTCGCCGTCGACCTGGCCGCGGAGACGGGACTCACCCTCGTCGGCTTCCTGCGCGGCACCTCCATGAACGTGTACGCGGGCGAGGAGCGGATCGCCCTGCGCGCGGAAGGCGACGAGACGGACGCCCCGGGGAGCCGGGGCTCCGCCGAAGGGCCGGGGCTCCGCTGAGGAGCAGTGGCCGCCCCGCCTCGACGTCGGGGCCCGACGAAGGGTGACGAGGCGGACGCCCCGGGGAGCCGGGGCTCGGCCGAGGGATCGGGGCTCCGCTGAGGAGCCGTGGCCGGTCGGCCTCGACGTCGAGGCACCGTGACCCCATGTGCACGGGCCGCCATCGAGACGACGTCGCCCGAGGTCAGCGCCCCCGGCGTCTGCGGGTCTCCGCGGGGGCCTCGATGAGCTGGAGCTCCAGCGTGGCGGAGGGCGGGGCGACGCCCGGGCCGCCCGCCGCGACCCAGTCCAGGATGTCGTCGGTGCAGTCGTCGTCCATGGCCCAGCCGATCCAGGTGGGCCGGCCGCCGCGGCGCCGGCCCTCGGTGGAGGGCTGGACGACGATCACGTTCGCCTGGCCGCAGGGCCCGAGGCAGTCCGTGGTGCGGACTGCGAGACGGCCGCCGGATTCCGCCGCCGCGCCGCGCAGCCGCTCCAGCTGCCCCTGGTGGTCGGAGCCGGGGTGTTTGCGGGCGTTCCCGCAGCAGCAGCCACGGCATACGACGAGGGTGCAGGGGCGGGGCGCGGTGGCCCGTATCCAGGTCACCGGGAGCCCCCGAGGGTGATGCCGGCCGCGGGCAGGACGGTGCCGAGGCGGGGGAAGTCCAGGGTGATCGAGGCCTGGTGCTCCTCCGCGTTGAACGCGGTCATGGCGTCTTCGGCGAAGACCAGGTCGTAGCCGAGGTCGCGGGCCGCACGGACGGTGGACTCCACGCCGAGGTTGGTGGCGATGCCGCCGAACACCAGGGTCCGCACGCCGCGTTCGGTGAGCCATTCGTGCAGGCCGGTGCCGTGGAAGCCGCCGATGGTCCGTTTGACGACCACCAGGTCCGCCTTCCTCTCGAGCCCGGGGACCAGTTCGCTGCAGGGTGGCTGCTCGGCGGCCCCGGGCCGTTCGACCCGGATGAGCACGACGGGCGCCCCGGCCGTGCGGAACGCGTCGGCCAGCGCCGCGGAGGCGGCGAGGGCATCGTTCCCGGTGCGCGGCGCGAACGGCAGGGCGACGATCCGTTCCATCAGGTCGAGGAGAACGAGCGCGGTGCGCGCCGGGTCGAGAAGGGGCATGACGGTACGTTATCGGGTCACGTGACGAGGGTTACGGCCGAGCGGCACGGCCTCGGCGGCCGACGGCGCGTCATCGGGTTCGCCCGGCTGTTCCGGGGGCGGCGTGGGCCGGTCCGTGGCAGCCGCGTAGGGATTCGGTGGAGATTCCGCCCGCGCCTACTTACCCCGGAGTCAGCAAGGCCCAGTCCGCGGCCCGATCCACCTCTCCGCTCAAGTGCTGACCTGTGACGATGTGGTTACCGACGAGTTTTGCCGGGGCTCTCCCGCACGGCCACTCAGTGGGGTACCGTCACCGGCGCTGTGCACAGCGCCACAAGGAGCAAGTCATTGCGCGAGTTCACTGTCCCACCCATGGCGACGACGCCCCAGGTGGGCGGACTCGCGGACTCCGTCTTCGACCACGCTGCGGAGGACCCCGGCCGGGTCGTGCTGGGGCGCAAGACCGACGGCGTGTGGACGGACGTCACGACCGCCCTGTTCCGTGACGAGGTCCTGGGCCTGGCGAAGGGGCTGCTGGCCCAGGGTGTGCGTTTCGGCGACCGGGTCGCCGTGATGTGCCGCACCCGCTACGAGTGGACCCTGTTCGACTACGCCCTCTGGACCGTCGGCGCGCAGACCGTACCGATCTACCCCACCTCGTCCGCCGAGCAGGTCTGGTGGATGCTGCACGACGCCGATGTGACTGCCTGCATGGTCGAGCACGAGGACCACGCGATGACCATCGGCTCGGTGGTCGACCGCCTGCCCGGTCTGAAGCGGCTGTGGCAGCTCGACCGGGACGCGGTGGGTGAGCTGACGGCGGCCGGCGCCCACCTCGCCGATGACGTGGTGCACCGGCACCGGCGGGCCGTGACCCCGGATTCCGTGGCGACCGTGATCTACACGTCCGGCACCACCGGCCGCCCCAAGGGGTGCGTGATCACGCACGGCAATTTCATGTACGAGACCGACACCCTGGTGGCCCGCTGGGAGCCGGTCTTCCACTCCGTGAAGGGGGACGAGCCGTCCACACTGCTGTTCCTGCCGCTGGCGCACGTCTTCGGACGGATGGTGCAGGTCGCGGCGATCAGGGGCCGGGTGAAGCTGGGGCACCAGCCGGTGATGGCCGCACCGGAACTGCTGCCCGACCTCGCCGCCTTCCAGCCGTCCTTCATCCTGGCCGTGCCGTACGTCTTCGAGAAGGTCTTCCACGCCGCGCGGCGCAAGGCGGAGACACAGGGCAAGGAGGGGCCGTTCGACAAGGCCGTGGACGTCGCCGTGCGCTACGCGGAGGCGATGGAACTGAAGGCCTTCGGCCAGGGGCCGGGACCGTCGGCGGGGCTGCGGATGCAGCACCAGCTCTTCGAGAAGCTGGTCTACGGCAAGGTGCGCGAGGCGATGGGCGGCCGGGTGCGGCACGCCATGTCGGGCGGCTCGGGGATGAGCCGGAGGCTCGGGCTGTTCTTCGAAGGGGCGGGGGTCACCGTCTTCGAGGGGTACGGGCTCACGGAGTCGACCGCGGCGGTGACCGCCAATCCCCCGGAGCGCACCCGGTACGGCACCGTGGGTCTGCCGATCCCCGGGACCACGATCCGCATCGCGGAGGACGGGGAGGTGCTGGTCCGCGGCGCGCAGGTCTTCTCCGGCTATCTCAACTCGCCCGGTGCGACGGCGCAGGTGCTGAAGAACGGCTGGCTGGCCACCGGCGACCTGGGGCGGCTCGACGACGACGGCTTTCTGACGATCACCGGCCGCAAGAAGGAGATCCTGGTGACGTCGGGCGGCAAGAGCGTCTCGCCGAGCCTCCTGGAGGAGCGGGTGCGGTCCCACCCGCTGGTGTCCCAGTGCCTGGTCGTGGGCAACGACCGCCCGTACATCGCGGCGCTGGTCACGCTGGACCCCGAGGCCGTGGAGCACTGGCTGGCGATGCGCGGCAAGCCCTCGATGACGCCCGCCCAGCTGGTCCGGGACCCGGATCTGGAGACGGAGATCCGGCGCGGTGTCGTGGCGGCCAACACCGCCGTGTCGCAGGCGGAGTCGATCCGTACGTTCCGGATACTCGGCCAGCAGTTCACCGAGGAGCACGGACTGCTCACGCCGTCCCTGAAGATGAAACGCCGCAAGATCGAAGAGGTGTACGCGACGGAGGTGCAGGCGCTGTACCAGTGAGCTCCGGCGGCCGATACGCACGCCCGTCGGGGCGGGGATGCGCACGCCCGTCGGGGCGGGGATGCGCACGCCCGTCGGGGCGGGGATGCGCACGCCCGTCGGGGCTGAGGCCTGCACGCCTGCCGGGCCGGGGACGTGCGCCGGGCCGCGCCGGTTCGGTGGTGGGAATCACCCGATGCGATGGCGGGAATCACGCGATCGGCCGAATCGTTGAGGTAACACGTACGCAAGGAACACCGGCCGACGACGCAAGGAACGACCGCACGTGAGCAAGGTTCCCGCCATCACCCTCAACAACGGCGTCGCGATGCCCCAGCTCGGCTTCGGCGTCTGGCAGATCTCCGACGACGAGGCGACCCGGGCGGTCGGTACGGCCCTGGAGGCCGGTTACCGGAGCGTCGACACCGCCGCGGTGTACGGGAACGAGGCGGGCACCGGCAGAGCCGTCGCCGCGTCCGACGTCCCCCGCGAGGAGGTCTTCGTCACCACCAAGGTCTGGAACGACGACCAGGGCTACGACACCACCCTGCGCGCCTTCGACACCTCGCTCCGCAAACTGGGCCTGGACTACGTCGATCTGTACCTGATCCACTGGCCCGCCCCGGCGCAGGACGCCTACGTCGACACCTACAAGGCGCTGGAGAAGATCCACGCGGACGGCCGCGCCAGGGCGATCGGCGTCTGCAACTTCCCGCCCGAACAGCTGCGGCGCCTGATCGCCGAGACGTCCGTGGTGCCCGCCGTCAACCAGATCGAGCTGCATCCGCAGCTCCAGCAGGCGGAGTTGCGCGCCCTGCACGCCGAGCACGGAATCGCCACCGAGGCCTGGTCGCCGCTGGGCCAGGGCCGCGGCCTGCTCCAGGTCCCCGCGATCGTCGCCGTCGCACAGAAGCACGGCCGCACCCCGGCGCAGGTGGTCCTGCGCTGGCACCTCCAGACGGGGAACGTGGCCATCCCCAAGTCCGCGACCCCCTCGCGCATCCGGGAGAACATCGACGTCTTCGACTTCGAGCTGGACTCGGACGACCTCGCGGTCATCGCGGCGCTGGACGAGGGCAGGCGCCTCGGCCCGGACCCGGCCGCCTTCGGCTGACGGCCGGGAGGAACGGCCGCTCCCACCGACCCGGCGGACCACCCGGCCGACGACGTCTCACCGAGCGCCGTGGTCCTGCTGGTGGATCAGGAGCAGGGCGATGTCGTCGTTGCGCGGCGACGCGGACCGGACGGCGTCCGAGACCAGGGTGTCGGCGAGCGCATCCATGGTCTCCTCGCGTGCCCCGCAGAGCCGCCGGGCCAGTCCGGCGATCGAGTCGCCGATGTCCGCGCCGGGAGCCTCCACGAGTCCGTCGGTGTACAGGACGAGCACCGAGCCGGGCAGGAACGGGATCTCCACGGTCGGGTACGCGGCGGCGGGGTCGATGCCCAGCAGCAGACCGGGCTCCAGGTCGAGGACGGTCGTCCGGCCGTCCGGGTGGCGCAGCAGCGGCGGCGGATGGCCAGCGCTCGCCAGCCGGGCGCGGTGGTTCGCCAGGTCGAAGTGCACGTAGAAGCAGCTGGTGAACAGGCCGGTTTCGAGATCGGTGAGCAGCCGGTTGGTGCGCCCGAGCACTTCGCCGGGAGGGGCGCCGGCCATGGAGTGGACGGCGGTGCGGACCTGTCCCATGAGGGCCGCGGCGGTGACGTTGTGGCCTTGGACGTCCCCGATGGCCGCGGCGGCGTTGGTCTCGTCGAGGCGGATCAGGTCGTAGAAGTCGCCGCCGATGTCCATGTGGTGAGCGGCCGGCAGATAGCGGGCTGCCACCTCCAGGCCGGGTATCCCGGGCAGGGTGTGGGGCAGCAGACCGGCCTGCAGGCTGTGCGCCAGCTGGTGCTCGGTGTCGTAGAGGAGCGCTCGGTCGAGGGCCTGCGCGATCAGGCCGGCGATCGACGTGAGCGCGGCACGCTCCCCGGGGGAGAAGTGGTGCGGCCGCTCGTACGCGAGCATCAGGGAGCCGACCGGACGACTGGACGCGGTCAGTGGGAGGTAGCACCAAGCCGCCATGCCGTCCTGGAGGCAGGCGCCGGGATGGGCCTGTTCCAGCTCCGCGGGGTCCGTGTAGAAGAGGGGCAGCCCAGTGGACAGGACGCGGGCCGCGGGCGTGTCGGAGGTCAGGGGGGCGGCGTCGAAACGGGCGATGAGATCGGCGGGATAGCCCCGGCTGCCGATGACGTGCAGTCGGCCCTCCTCGGCCGTCATGAGCGCGAGTGCCTGCGGTCCCAGGCCGGGGACGAGCTGGTCGGCGGTCTGGTCGACCACGGCCTGCACACCGGCGGCTTCGGTGAGCGTCGCGGCCAGGTACATGAGGTGGTACAGAGCGGTGGCACGGCTCGGCCCCGGGGCGGGTGCCGGCTGCTTCCCGTGGCGGGAGGCGGCGGCGTCCGCGGCGGAGGCCGGGGTGATGCGGACGCTGACGCCGGAGTCGTCCGGGTAGAGCCGGAAGTGCAGCCAGTGGTCCGGCGGGCGCAGCACGGTGAAGACCGTGGGCAGCCGGCTGATGACCGCCGACCGGTAGTGGTCCTCGACGGCGGGGTTGTCCATCCACGGCAGCGCCTCCCAGGGGAAGGCGCCCATCAGGTCGGGGACGGCGGCTCCGACGAGCTCCGCCGCGGCGGGGGTGATGTACGTGATCCGGCCGTGCAGGTCCAGGGAACAGCTCCCGCCGGGCAGCCGGTCGATGAACTCCGCGGCCGCCGCCGCCTCGGCGGGGCCCGGAGTGTGTCTGCGCGGTGGCGCGAGCATCAGGGGCCGCCGACCGGCCTGTGGCGGCCGGCCACGGTTCTCCGCCTCCCGCAGCACCAGGCCGAGGCGGCGCAGCCCTGCCTGCATCGCCTCGTGCTCCCGGGCGTCCAGCTGCGTCGGGTGCCAGCCGGGCCAGAGCAGGACGAGCCCGCCGGGGGTGTCGTCGCCGCCCGGAAGCGCCCCGGCGGCCAGTGCGAAGTCGTAGGGCAGCACCAGTCCGAGCCGTGGGTAGCGCCGGGCCATTTCCTCCTGGCTGCCGAGCCAGACCAGGCGCTGCTCGCGTATCGCGTCGGCCACCGGGATCGAGTCGGTCATGGGCACCCGTGACCAGGGGGCGGCGAACTCGTGGGTGACGCCGCCCAGGACCGCCAGGTAGAGCACGTCCTGGCCCGGCGACCGCAGGTAGAGCATGCCGATGGATGCGCCCGTGTCCTCCATGACCTCCGCCACGGCGGTCTTCAGCGCCAGCCGGTCGGCCTTGGTGGCGGCTTCGATGTCGGTGGGGTTCGGCACACGATCACACTCCCCGGCCGGCCCGGAACCGGCGGTCCGCCTTCGGGCCAGAGCCCGGAGCACCGGCCGTCGGCTCCCGTCACTCTGCGTGGTGGAAGCAGGCCTCGGTGCGGCCGCTCCCGCCGGGCGGACCGGCGGTTCCCGCCGTGACGGAGCGCCGGCCCCGGCCTCGGTGCGTCACAGGGCTGCGTACCGACGCCTCACCCATAAAGGGACGATACGCTGACGCCCCCGTGGGTGCATGGTGCATGATCCGCGCCCCCGGGGGCGGCCGTCATGGTCGGGGCGCCTCGCGGAGCCGGATGCGCCGGTCGGTCCACCCGTCGTGGATGGCCCACGGAGGGCGGAGGTCCGGTCGCAGGGCTCCCGGAGCGGATGCTTAGGATCTTGGCTGTGGTCTTCGGTACTCATCCTGGAACTCCGCTGCCGCCGACGGAGATAGAGCGGTCGCTCATGGAGGCGAAGGCGCGGGGCGACTGGGAGTCGGAACTCGACGTGCTCTCGCGCACCCGGCTGTATCTGCTGGTGTCCCGGCTGCACGCCGACACGCCCGGATACGCACCGCCGCTCACCCCGCAGCGCGATCCGGTGACGGGGAAACGGTGCCTGGCCGTGCTCACCCCGGGTGCGCTGCCGCCCTGGCACCCGGACTGGGTGTTCCAGACGATCACGCTGGCCGAGCTGGCGCAGACAT
The DNA here is from genome assembly GCF_055573115.1 of Streptomyces sp. NPDC030222. Classification (NCBI taxonomy): domain Bacteria; kingdom Bacillati; phylum Actinomycetota; class Actinomycetes; order Kitasatosporales; family Streptomycetaceae; genus Streptomyces; species Streptomyces sp. NPDC030222. The sequence goes on along the minus strand of NZ_JBVICA010000014.1, from coordinate 138,492 downwards.
GGCCGAACGACAAGTGGTGGCTGGGGGTGAACCTGGGCACGCCGTTCGCGACGACGGCCGAGGCACGGCCGCTGCACCGCGAGGTGTGGCAGGAGGTGTCCGCCGAGACGGGCGGGGTGCCGCGGGGCCGGCTGCTGACGGACTCCGGTGGTCCGCTGCACGGACCGCTCGCCCACGGCCTGGCGTGCGGCGCCCATCTGGCGGTCCACAACGGGCTGGTCTGGAACCGGCTCGGCCCGGTGTACGAGGACTACGCCACCGACGTCGACCGGCTGCACTCCCCGTGGGGCGTGCACCGGCGCGCCGACTACCAGGACACGCTGGCGTCCCTGCTGGAGACGCGGCTGGTGGGCCGCACCCAGGAGTTCGTCCTGACGACACGGCGCAACATGGCGCGGCGCACGGGCCGTGAACCGTTGGCCGAGGAGTGGCGGGAGAGCGTGACGCGCGCGCTGGAACTGCGCCGGGCCGCGCCCGAGGACATCACCGAGGCGGAACAGGCGGTGCGGCTGGTGCTGCACTACGAGGACCGGTTCCGCGCGGACGGGGTGCTCGTTCCGGGCACCCGGGTCGACACGCTCGCCGCGTTCGACCACGGGCGTGCGGTCAACGTGGTGCGGCTGGCGCTCGGCGCCCGCTTCATCGATCCGGTGGAGGCCGAGCGCGCGGTGCTGGCGATCGGGGAGCGGGCGCGGCGCGCGTACGGCTCCTGGGAGGCCTTCTCCCTTGGGTACGGACTGGCCCGGGCCGTCCACTACGACTCCGAGGTCACGTACCGGGAATCGCTCGCCCAGCACCGCATCCTGGCCCTCGATCCCGCGGGCCCCTACCGCAACATCTCGTGGGCATGACGTACTGGACACCTCCTTCCGAGACCGAGCAGCTGTTGTACGAGGCCGGGCTGCGCGGTGACACCGAGGCGCAGCTGCGGGTGCTCGCCGGCGAGGAGCTCTACATCGGCGCGCCCCGGTACGAGGTGGAGGGGGAGCCGGACGCCGTGTACTGGCGCACCCACACGGACCCGGCGGGACGGGTCTGTAAGCCGGTGCTGACCCGCGGGATGCTCCCGCCGTGGAGTCCGGACTGGGTGTTCCACAGCGTGACCCTGGACTGGATCGCACGGGCAACGTGGGGCGATCCGTCGCTGTGGCTCGCCGTGAACGGCGGTACGCCGTGCGCCGTTCACCTGCCGGCCTCGCCGGCCGACCGTGCCGTGTGGCGGCGGTTCTACGCGGAGAACGACCGGCCGGGCGAGAACCGGCTCGTGGCGCTGCGGACGGGTGTCCTGCACGGCCCGTCGGCCCACGGGCTGGCGTGCGGTGCGCATCTGGCGGTCCGCTGCGCGGTGCCGTGGAACGAGGTGGGCACGGTCTACCGCGGTTTCCGCGAGGAGCGGGAGTCACTGAGGGAGAGCTGGGGCATCACCGACCGGACGGGTTGGCAGAAGCAGCTGGGAATTCTGCTGGACGCGTCGAACAGCCCGGCCGCGCCCGAGTTCGCGCTGGGGGTCCGGGAGGCACTGGCTCGTGCCCGCTCCGGTGAACCGCCGTCGCACGAGCTGTGGCGCGACACGGCGGCTGGGCACCTCCAGGACCGAGGGGCGCCGCCGGACGCGGTGGCCGCGATGGCCGAGCTGGTACGGCGCATCACCCGTTACGAGGCACGGTTCCGGGCGGACGGCCTGCTGCCGCCCGAGGGCAGGGTGCGGTCCGCCGTGGCGTACGACTACGGGCGCGCGGTGAACATGGCGCGTTGGGGCCTCTCGGCCCGGCTGTGCCTGCCGCACGAGGCCGAGCAGGCGATCGTGCATGCGGGCGGGCTCGCCAAGTCGGCGTACGGCTCCTGGGAGGAGTATTCGGCCGGCTATGTCCTGGGCCGGGTCCTGCGGTTCGACGAGGAGTACTTCGGCCACTGGTACGAGGAGCCCCTCCTCGCGCACCGGCTGCTCAGCGGAAGCCCCGGCAGCCCGTGGCGCAACCTCCCCTTCCGGTGAGCTCGTGCCGCTGCCGGGGCGACCGGACGCCTACCGGGCGCCGTGTCCGGGGGCGATGCGTTCGACGCGGTGGGCGAGTTCGAAGTCCTTGGCGGTTACCGCCCCGCCGGCGTCATGGGTGTTCACGGTGAGGGCGAGCGTGTTGTAGCCGAGGGTCAGGTCGGAGTGGTGGTTCAGCTCGTCCTGGATCTGGGCGATGTGCACGACCATCGCGGTCGCGGCGAAGTGCGTGCCCAGCCGGTAGGTGCGGGCGATGCGGTCCCCCTCCAGGGACCATCCGGGCAGTTCGCTGAGCCGGTCCTCGATGTCCTTCTGCGACAGCGGCTCCGTGGCCATATCGGGCTCCCTCCGAACGAACGGGGCAACTTTCCGGTCCCGAAACGGAACCAGTATTGCGGGACGAAGGTCAACACTCGTACATGGGCGGGCGCGCCGTACACACAGGCACCCGTTCTATATTCAGTTCGTCACGCCGCCCGAAAGTACGACTTACCCGCCTTGCGAGAGAGCCAGCCGATGACACACAGCACCCGCAGCGAGGCCCGAAGGCGCACCCGGAACCGGAACCGGAAGCGGACCGGTCTGGTGACCGCATCGGTGCTGCTCCTCGCCTCGGTGTCCTTCTACCTGGGAAAGGCGCTGCTGGGCGACGAAAACGCCTCCGCGAGCGCCACCGGGGAGGGCACGACCACCAGGTCCCAGGGCGGCGGGAGCGTGACGGGCGGTAAGCACAAGAAGGACGACAAGCCGTGGGACGGCAAGGTCCGGGTGCTCGGCGACGGCTCCACGTCGTACACCGGACCGCAGCCCGGGCAACTCAAGCCTGAACGCCTTAAACCAGGACAGAAGCCTCCGCAGTTCGTGGTGTTCTCCTGGGACGGCGCACTGGAGGGCGACGACCGGCTGTTCTCCCACTTCCGCCAGGTGGCGAAGGAGAGCGACGCCCATATGACGTTCTTCCTGACCGGCATATACCTGCTGCCGAAATCCAAGAAGGAGGCCTACCAGCCGCCGAAGCACGACCGTGGATCGGCCGCCATCTCCTACCCGACCGAGGAGCACATCAGGACGACGCTGCAGCAGCTGGGCGGTGCGTGGAAGGACGGCCACGAGATCGGCTCGCACTTCAACGGTCACTTCTGCGGCTCCAAGGGCGGTGGCGAATGGAGCACCGAGGAATGGCGGAGCGAGATCCAGCAGTCGTACGACTTCATCAAGAAGTGGAAGACCTACACCGGGTTCACGGATCTCAAGCCGCTGCCCTTCGACCCGGACCGCGAATTCGTCGGCGGGCGTGCGCCCTGCCTGGAGGGCCAGAAGACGCTCATACCGGCCCTGAAGACGTTCGAATGGCGCTATGACGCCAGCTCGCCGGGCGACTTCCAGATCTGGCCGGCGAAGAAGGACGGCATCTGGGACTTCCCGCTGCAGATGCTGCCCTACCCGGGCCGGGAGATCCAGGTCCTGTCCATGGACTTCAACTTCCTCTACAACCAGTCCAAGGGCGAGGTCAACGGCGATCCGGCGATGTACGGGGTCTGGGAGAAGACCACCCGCGAGGCCTACATGAACGGCTTCAACCGCGTCTACAACGGCAGCCGTGCCCCGCTGTTCATCGGCAACCACTTCGAGGAGTGGAACGGCGGCATCTACATGGACGCGGTGGAGGACGTCATACGCGAGATATGCCCGCGCAAGGACGTCGAGTGCGTGTCGTTCCGCGAACTGACCGACTGGATGGACGCCCAGGACCCGAAGGTCCTGCAGCGGTTCCGCTCTCTGGACCCGGGACAGGCTCCCGACTGGAAGGCCCTGGTCAAGTAGCGGACCGGAACCGCCGGGCGGCGGCGCGCCTCACGGGCGTGCCGCCGCCTTCATGTAGTCCTGCCAGATGTCCACGGGGATCGGACTGCCCTGGGTCCTCGCCCGCGAGCCGGCCACCCCCTGGATCGGCAGCAGGTCCAGCTTGCGCAGGTCCATCCGGTACAGCACCACGGCCGTCGACTCCTCCTCGGTGTACCCGACGAACCACGCCGCCTTGTTGTCCTCCGTCGTCCCTGTCTTGCCGGCCAGCTGCACGCCGGGGATCCGGGCCTCGCGGCCCGTGCCCTCCTGGATCACGCCCCGGAGCGCGTCGGTGACCTTGCCCGACACATCGGTGCGCAGTGCGCGCCGGGCGGCGGGCTCCGGCAGACGCAGATCGTCGCCGTTGCGGGTGACCCGTACGACAGAGTACGGCTCGGTGTGCATGCCCTTCGCGGCGAACGTGCCGTAGGCGGAGGCCATGCGGATGGCGCTGGGCGTGGAGTTGCCGAGCGAGAACCCGGGCACCAGCTGCCCCATGCTGGACTCCAGCATCCCGGCGTTCACGGCGGTGCGGCGCACCCGGTCCAGGCCGACGTCCATGCCGAGCTGCAGGAACGGCGTGTTCACCGAGTTCACCATCGCCTGGCGCAGGGTGATGCTGGTGCCCCACGACTTCTCGCCGTCGTTCTTGCCCTTGACCACCTTGCCATTGCGGTCCCAGTAGGGGCCCTCGGGCGTCATCACGGAGGCGTTGTGCTGACCGTTGTAGGTGGTGGAGCCGGTCACCTTCAGGCGGGGTGCGTCACGTTCCCGCAGAACTCCGTCGGCGAGCGCGGAGGCGTACACGAACGGGGCGAACGCGGAACCGGCCGGGACGGTCACGGCATTGGATTCGTTGAAACCCTGCTTGAGGTAGTCGGGGCCTCCGTAGAACGCGAGGATCCGGCCGTCGGTGGATATGGTCGCGGCGCCCGTTCTGACGAACCGGTCCGTTTCGCGTTTCGGGTCGAGCCCTTCCCGCGCCTTCAGGACGGCCTTTTCCAGCCCCGTGACCTTCACCTTGTCGAACGTCGTGTAGATCTGGTATCCACCGAGGTCGAATTCGGCTTCGCTGACCTTTCCGGAACGCGTGATGTAGGACTTGGCGAGTTCCACCAGATATCCCCGCTGGCCGCTCAGATCGGTCTGCTGCGGCGTTTCCTTGGGCTCGGGGAACGTCTCGTACGTGGCGCGCTTCGCCGGCGACAACTCGCCGATCTCGACCATGCGGTCCAGGGTCCAGGCCCAGCGTTCCTCGGCCCGCTTCCGGTTCTCGGGGCCGAGTGCCGGATCGTAGAGGGCGGCGCCCTTCAGCAGCGAGGCGAGAAACGCGCCTTCGCTCGCCGTCAGCTGCGACGCCTCCTTGCCGTAATACGCCTGGGCGGCCCGCTGGATTCCGTAGGTGCCGCGGCCGAACCAGCTGGTGTTGAGATATCCCTCCAGGATCTCGTCCTTGCTGAACTCGTTGTCCATCTTGATGGCGAGCAGCATTTCGGTGAACTTCCGGGAGAGCGTCTGCTCCTGGTTCAGATAGGCGTTCTTGACGTACTGCTGGGTGATGGTGGACCCGCCCTGGGTGTCACCGCCGCTGACCATGCGCGACACGGCGCGCAGGATGCCCGAGGGCGAGATGCCGGGGTCCGAGTAGAAGCTCGCGTTCTCCGCGGCCAGTACGGCCCACCGCACATCCGCGGGGACCTTCTCCACCGGCATCTCCTGCCGGCTGACCCATCCGGTTCTGGCCATTTTCGAGCCGTCGGCCCAGTAGTAGACATTGTCCTGCTGGGTGGCGAACGAGTTCGGGTCCTCGGGGATGTCCGTCATCGCGTACGCGATCCCGATCCCGAAGGTGAGCAGCCCGAAGGCGGCCAGGAACGCCCCTGCCAGCTGGCGCGGCGAGGGAATCCAGCGGCGGTAGCCCTGGCGGTCGGGGCGCGGATAGACGGGCCGCATACGCCGGAGGACTGGACCGGCCTTCTCCAGGAAACGCTGGAGGGGCGGCCAGGACCGCAGGCCGGGACGGGGTTCCCGGCCGCGGCGCCGCGTCCCGGTGCCGACGCTCCGCTTCTGAAGCGGCTCGGACCTGCGTCTCTTACCCACGGACCACCACCGAACCGGGCATGACGACACACCCCATCGCCAATTGCGGCATTACAACCCCCCAAGAAGTGCACAGGGCGCCGGATCGCCGTTCCCCAACGGCCAGCCGACAGGGCCCACCCTACGTAGCGCTGCTGCGTAGGGTGGCATCGCCCCCGTCACAGCGGAGCGCTGTGACGACATCCTTGATGTATTACCGGCCTCTCTCATGTCAACTGTCGTGCTCGGCACAGGTGTGGGCCCGCTGCTGCGAAGCTGGCGGGAACAGCGCCGGCTCAGCCGGCTGGAACTGGCTCTACGGGCGGATTCCTCGGCCCGGCACATCAGCTTCATCGAGACGGGCCGGGCCAGGCCGAGCGAGGACATGGTGCTGCGGCCGGCCGAGCACCTCGACGTCCCGGTACGGGAACGAAGCGCCCTGCTGCTGTCCGCCGGACACGCGCCGCGCTACACGGAGCCCTCCTCGACGATCCCGCGCTGGGGTCGCTGCGCGAGGGCATCGAGCGGATGCTGCGCGGGAACGAGCCGCGGCCAGTTGCCGGCCTCCGCCGGTTTCTGCAGGGACTCCGTACGTTCCGGTGCGATCCCCGTCCCGCCGATTGCGGGGTCGTTGCCGCCAGAGCATCTGCCGGGCGGCCGGGCTGTTCATCTGCCGTGCGAAGTCGTCGGGGACCGGGATGAAGTGGGCGAACCATCCGACCCTGATCCACCGGCTACCCCCTAGTCGTGCTGGACCCGCGTCGCCGCCGCGCCCAGCGCGTCCAGCACCGGGCGGAGCAGCGGATGCTCCTCGGAGCCGCGGCGCACCGCGGCGAAGACGCGGCGGGTGGGGGTGCTGCCGTCGAGACGGCGGACGACCACATCGGTCAGGTCCATGCCGCGCAGCGCCGAGCGGGGCACGAGTGCCACTCCGGCGCCGGCGCCGGCGAGGGCGACGACGGCGCGGAAGTCGTCCGAGGAGTGCTCCATGGCGGGCTGGAAGCCGGCGTTCTCGCAGGCCAGCACGACCACGTCGTAGCAGGGGTTGTTGGGGTACGGCCCGATCCAGGGGTCCTTCGCCAGATCCGCGACGGTGATCCGTCCGGTGTCGGCGAGCGGGTGTCCGACGGGCAGGACGGCGTCGAACGGCTCGGCGTACAGCGGGACGCGGGTGATCCGCTGGTCGTCCTCCCGGGGCGCGCCGCGGTAGTCGACGGCGACGGCCAGGTCGACGCGGCCGTCGAGGACCAGGGGCAGGCTCTCGTCGCCCTCGGCGTCCCGGACGCGGACGCGGATGCCTTGCGCGCTGGAGGCCAGCTCGACGATGGCCGGTGCGACCACCAGGCCGATGCCGGTCGCGAAGGAGGCCACGGTGACCTGGCCGGCGGCGCCGGAGCGGTAGGCGGCCAGTTCCGCCTCGGCGCGGTCGAGCTGGGCTAGCACGGTGTTGGCGTGGCTCAGCAGGATCTCCCCCACCGGGGTGAGGCGCATCCCGCGGGCACTGCGTTCCAGCAGCTGGTGACCGGTTTCCTGTTCCAGGGCGGCGAGCTGCTGGGACACGGCGGAAGGGGTGAGATAGAGCGCGGCGGCCGCGGCAGTGACCGTGCGGTGGTCCGCCACAGCACGGAAGATGTGCAGTCGCCGCGCATCAATCACACGGTCATCCTGCCAAGGCCGCCCGGGCGTCCACAAATGCGTCGACCGCGCGGTTGACGTCCTCCGTGGAGTGGGCGGCGGACAGCTGCACCCGGATCCGCGCCTGGTCCTGCGGCACGACGGGGTACGAGAAGCCGATCACGTACACCCCGCGCTCCAGCAGCAGCTCGGCCATGCGGGCCGCCTCCGACGCGTCGCCGATCATGACTGGGGCGATGGCGTGGTCGCCCGGGAGGACGTCGAAGCCTTCCTCGGTCATGCGGGAGCGGAACAGCGCGGTGTTGGCGTTGAGCCGCTCGCGCAGGTCGCCGGCGCCCTCCAGCAGGTCGAGGACCTTGAGGGAGGCGGCCGCGATCACCGGGGCGAGGGAGTTGGAGAACAGGTACGGGCGGGAGCGCTGGCGCAGCAGGGCGACGATCTCGGCGCGGGCCGCGACATAGCCGCCGGAGGCGCCGCCGAGGGCCTTGCCGAGGGTGCCGGTGATGATGTCGACGCGGTCCATCACCCCGTGCAGTTCCGGGGTGCCGCGGCCGCCGGGGCCGACGAAGCCGACGGCGTGCGAGTCGTCGACCATCACCATGGCGTCGTAGCGGTCGGCGAGGTCGCAGATCTCGGCGAGCGGCGCGACGTAGCCGTCCATGGAGAACACGCCGTCGGTGACGATGAGCCGGCGCCGCGCGTCGGAGGCCTCCTTGAGCCTGGCCTCCAGCTCCCCGAGGTCACGGTTGGCGTACCGGTAGCGGCGGGCCTTGGAGAGGCGGATGCCGTCGATGATGCTCGCGTGGTTGAGGGCGTCGGAGATGACCGCGTCCTCCTCGCCGAGGAGGGTCTCGAAGACTCCGCCGTTGGCGTCGAAGCAGGAGGAGTAGAGGATCGTGTCCTCCTGGCCGAGGAACGCGGAGATGCGGGCCTCCAGCTCCTTGTGGACCTCCTGCGTCCCGCAGATGAAGCGGACCGAGGCCATGCCGTAGCCCCAGCGGTCCAGGGCCTCCTTGCCGGCGGCGATGACCTCGGGGTGGTCGGCGAGGCCCAGGTAGTTGTTGGCGCAGAAGTTCAGCACGTCGCCGGGGCGGCCGCCGGCGGTGACTGCGACGGTCGCGCTCTGCGGGGTGCCGATCACGCGCTCCGGCTTGTGCAGGCCCGCGGCGCGGATCTCGTCGAGGGTGGTGCGCAGGTCGTCGCGCACGGAGTCGAACATGACAGGAAGCTCCCTCGGTGGGTCCGGCCCCGGTGTGTCCGGCGGGACCGGTCTGTATGGCTGGGTGGTGTCTGGCTGGAGTGGGTGCGGGGACCCGCGGCTGCCCGGCGGGGGGTCCGCCGGCGGGGCTCAGGAGGTCCAGTCGAGGATGATCTTGCCGCTGCGGCCGCTCGCCGCGTCGTCGAAGGCGGCTTCGAAGTCCTGGTGGGAGTAGCGGCCGGTGATCACCGGCGCGAGGTCGAGTCCGCCTTCGAGGAGGACGGACATGGCGTACCAGGTCTCGAACATCTCACGGCCGTAGATGCCCTTGATCGTGATCATGGAGGTGACGATCCGGGACCAGTCGACGGCGAAGTCGTCGGCGGGCAGGCCCAGCATGGCGATGCGGCCGCCGTGCGTCATGTTGGCGATCATGTCGCGCATCGCCTCGGGGCGGCCGGACATCTCCAGGCCGATGTCGAAGCCCTCGCGCAGTCCGAGAGAGCGCTGTCCCTCGGCGATGCCGGTCTCCGCGACGTTCAGGGCGAGGCTCACGCCGATCTTGCGGGCGAGCTCCAGGCGCGGCTCGCTGACGTCGGTGATGACGACGTTGCGGGCGCCGGCGTGCCGGGCGACGGCCGCGGCCATCAGGCCGATGGGGCCGGCGCCGGTGATCAGGACGTCCTCACCGACGAGGGGGAAGGACAGCGCGGTGTGAACGGCGTTGCCGAAGGGGTCGAAGACGGCCGCGATGTCGAGGTCGACCGGCACCCGGTGCACCCAGACGTTGCTCGCGGGCAGTGCGACGTACTCGGCGAAGGCACCGTCCCGGCCGACGCCGAGACCGACGGTGGCACGGCAGAGGTGACGGCGGCCGGCCAGGCAGTTGCGGCACTTGCCGCAGACCAGGTGACCCTCACCGCTCACCAGGTCGCCGACCGCGATGTCCTGGACGCCGGCGCCGATCTCCGCGACCTCGCCGACGAACTCGTGGCCGACGACGAGCGGCGTGCCGATGGTCTGCTGGGCCCAGCCGTCCCAGGCACGGATGTGCAGGTCGGTGCCGCAGATCCCGGTGCGGAGCACCTTGATCAGGACCTCGTCGGAGCCGATCTCCGGCTCGGGCACGTCCGTCAGCCAGAGTCCCGGCTCTGCCTTCTGCTTCACGAGGGCCTTCATAAGGCAGCGGCTCCTGTACGGGTGAGGTCGCCCGGGTCGGCCGGATCAGGACGTACCGGGGCGAGTCGAAGGGGGATACGGAAAGAATCTTGCTCGGCGCGGCCCGCCAGGTCCATCGAGGTTTTCTTAAGCCGTGCCTCAGTTGTCCTTCACGCCCCACCCGTACCGGCAAACCGGCACGAAGGTCGCGCCCCCTGCTCCGAACGGCGCCCCCGCGGCATGCCGACAGGGCAGCATGCACATGTGGACGGCAGGGACACGGAGGGACGGGTGGCGCATGACCTACGCGGCGGAGGAGACGGCCGGACAGCCGGAGTGCTGGCGGCGGACGGCGGCAATGGCCGCGTCGGCGCCGGAGGGACTGCCGGCGACCGGCGACAGGATCGCCGTCGTCGGCTGCGGCACCTCGCTCCACATGGCGCAGGCTTACGCGACGCTGCGCGAGGGGACCGGGCAGGGCGAGTCGGACGCCTTCGCCGCGTCCGAGTTTCCACACGGACGGCGGTACGACCGGGTGCTCGCGCTGACCCGTTCGGGGACCACGACCGAAGTGCTGGAACTGCTGGCCCGACTGCGCGGAGCGGTCCGGAGAACCGTGATCACCGCGGGTCCCGGCACCCCGGTCGCGGACCTCGCCGACGACCTGGTGCCGCTGGACTTCGCCGACGAGCGGTCGGTGGTGCAGACCCGGTTCGCGACGACCGCCCTCACGCTGCTCCGCGCGCATCTCGGGCTGCACGACGCGTCGGTGGTGAGGGACGCGGAGACGGCACTCGCACAGCCGCTTCCGGAGGGACTCCCGGAATGCACCCAGTTCACCTTCCTGGGGCGAGGGTGGACGGTGGGTCTCGCCCACGAGGCGGCCCTGAAGGTGAAGGAGGCCTCGCTGTCCTGGACCGAGTCGTATCCGGCGATGGAGTACCGGCACGGCCCGATCAGCATCGCCACCCGGGGCACGGCGACCTGGATGCTCGGGGCGGCCCCGGCCGGCCTCGCGGACGAGGTCCGCGCCACCGGCGCCCGCTGGGTCGCGTCCCCCCTCGACCCGCTGGCCGAACTCGTACGGGTGCACAGGCTGGCGCTCGCGCTGGCCGCGGCACGAGGCCTGGACCCCGACCGGCCGCGGCATCTGAGCCGCTCGGTGGTCCTCGGCGCCGACTGAGCCGACGCGGCGCCGGGCAGGCCCGGGAAGACCCCGGGGAAGGCGACCCGGGGAGGAGGTTCGGGGATGAGACGCGGGGACGAGACCAGGCAATGAGACCGGACCGATCAAGGGAGGGAAGCAGGAACCACCCGGGTCGGGACGGCGTTCACGGAATATGGCTCTCATCCACAACACCACCATGGAACCGACCAAGTTGGAGCTGCTCACGGCCTGGCTCCCCACTCAGCCGTGGTACGTCGACACCGGCCGCGACCCGCAGCTGACGAAGGCCGGCGGCTTCCGGCTGGACGACCCGGACGGCGAGGTGGGCATCGAGTTCATGGTGGTCACCGACGGATCGGGCGACCGGCCGGTCTCCTACCACATCCCGCTCGGCTACCGCGGCGCACCGCTCGACGGGGCCGACGGGGCCGCCCTCATCGGCACGTCCGAGCACGGAGTCCTCGGGCGGCGCTGGGTGTACGACGGGACCCACGATCCGGTGGTCGTCGCGCAGGTGCTCGCCCTGGTGCAGAACCTCGCCGAGCCGCAGGCCCAGAGCCTGACCGGCACACCGGATCCCACCGTCACCGGCCACTTCGGCGGAGCGGCGTTCCCGACCGCCGTCGCGTCGCTGACCGTGGCCGACGGGCGGGACAACACCGACGTCCTGGTGCGGACCACGGCGGGAGCGGCGCCGCAGGGCGGGCCGGAGGAGGGCCTGACGGTCAGGGTGACGCGGGTCCTCCGGCCGGAGGGGCAGCCCTCCGAACCCGGGACGGGTACGGGGACGGGGACGGGGACGGGGGCGGCACGGGGACACGTCACCGCAGGCTGGCGCGGCCCGGACGGCGGGGAGCGCCGGGGCACGTTCCTGGCCGTGTCCGACACGGCGCGCTGACCAGGTGTCGCACCCGGCACGCTGACGGCGTGCCCCCGCCGGGCCTGTGGGAATGCGGGCCCGTAGGAATGCAGGCCCGGCGGGGGTAGGCGCGGGACCGGTCCGGCCGGCGCCTGCGGAGGACGGGTCAGACGGCCGCCGGCTCGGGGGTGTCCGCGATGTCCCCGGCCTTCGGTGCGGGGGCGTCCGCAGGCTCCCCGGCCTTCGGCTCGACGGCGTCCCCGGCGTCGCCGGCGTCCCCGGCCTTCGGCTCGCGGTCCGCCGCCGGTTCCTCGGCCGGCGTCGCGGCAGCCGCGCGGGCGTTCTTGCGGGCGGCCATCCACGCGTAGACCGGCACGCCGGCGAAGAGGAACAGCACGCCCTGGTAGACCGCCGCGTACCCGGAGCCCGCGACGAGCCACATGGAGAACCCGAACGCGACGGCGGCGAGGACGGCGTCGCGGACGAGCCGGCCGCGGTCGACCCGGTCGGCCCGGCCGGAGGCGAGGAAGTACAGCTGCGCGGCCGTGGCCAGCAGGTAGGGGACGGTCGCGGTGAACGTGGTGACGAGCACCAGGACTTCGAAGACACCCGCGGGACCGGCCGTGTAGTTGTAGAGGGTCAGCAGCGAGGCGAGCACCACGGTGACGGCGACGCCGACGGTGGGCACGCCGCGCCGCTTGTGGGCGAACACAGCAGGGAACAGGCCGTCCTTGGCGGCGGCGTAGGGCGTCTGTGCGCTGAGCAGGGTCCAGCCGTTGAGCGCGCCGGTCATCGAGACCAGTGCCGCGACCGCGACGGCGGTGCCGCCCCAGGTGCCGCCGAACATGGCGTTGACGGCGTCGGTGAACGGCGCGCTGGAGCCGACCAGTTCGTCGTGGGCGACGGTACCGAAGACGGCGAGCGTGCCGAGCAGGTAGACGACGGCGGCACCGAGGGTGCCGAGGACGGTGGCGCGGCCGACGTTGCGCGCCGGATCGCCCACCTCACCCGCACTGACCGCGGCCGACTCGACGCCCAGGTAGCTGAAGAGCAGGATCGCGGCCGACGCGGAGACCGCACCGAGGGCTCCCCCGTCACCGGCCTGGAAGGGACCGAGGTTGTCGGCGTCGAAGAAGAACAGGCCGCCGACGGCGACCAGCAGCAGCGGGGCGAACTTCAGCACGGTCGCGACGAGCTGTACGGCGCCCACGTAGCGGGTGCCGGCGAAGTTGGCGAGCGCGGGCAGCCACTGGATCACCAGCGCGGCAGCGATCATCGTCCCGGTGTGGCCGTCGACCGGCACGAGGACGTCGAGGTAGCCGACGGCGGCCACGGCGAGCGCCGCGTTCGACACCCAGGCGGTGATCCAGTACGACCATGCGGAAAGGAATCCGGCGAAGTCGCCGAAGGCCTCGCGGGCGTACACATACGGGCCGCCGGTCTCCGGGTGCCGCCGCGCGAGCCGGCCGAAGACCAGGGCGAGCGCGATGGCGCCGACCGTCAGGATCCCGAAGGCGAGGAGGCTGATCGTGCCGAACGGGGCGACGGACGCGGGCAGCAGGAAGATGCCGCCGCCGATGATGTTGCCCATGACCAGGGCGGTCGCGACGGGCAGTCCGAAGCGCCGGACGTGTCTGTTCTGCTGGTCTGGGGCGGTGCTGTCCTGCGTGGCCATGCGGGTGGTGCGTCCTTTTCCGTCTCCGTGCGGCAAACCCGACCATGGTGAGCGACGGATTCCGGCCTACCAAATCAGCCGGATTCGTCCCGCAGATGACGTCCGATTACCGGAATAGTTCCTCCGGAATCCGGATACGACCGCGGATTCTCCTCCGACCCCTCCGGCCTCTCCGGCCCCTCTGGCCCCTCCGGCCCCTCCGGCCCCCGGTGCTCGCCGAGCCACCCGCGGAACAGCTCGTACATCCGTTCGGCACCGACCGGTCCCCTGCCGTCCTCGGCCGGCTCGGGCAGCTCCAGCGGTGACAGCAGGAACGGCCGGGACTGCTCTCCGCCGAGCCCCCCGTGGGAGCCGATCTGCGCCTCGAACGCGTGGACCTCGCCGGTCAGCGGATCGTACGAGGAATTCACCATGATGTCCGCGACGTGCGGGAACGAGTCGGTGCGGCGTACCGTGGCCGCCACGCCCGGGCCGAACCGCGCGAACGGCTCCCGGGCGTCCGCCTCCTCGTCCCGGAGTTCGGCGAGCCGCAGCTCGGTGCCGCCGGAACCGAGCACGACGGGTCCGTGCCGCTCGCTGCGGACGAGCAGGAACCCGATGCCCGGGTGATTGGCGAGGGTCCCCAGCAGGGCGGGGTACCGGCGGTCGATCTGCTCACGGGTCATCCGGCCCGGCACGTCCGGGAAGGACACCAGTCCGAGGTTCCCGGAGGCCAGCACCACCGGTTCGGAAGGCGCCGGCGCGGACGCCGCCCGCTCGCCCCCGCCGACCGGGACGTGAAGCGCCACCTTGACGGCGTCCCGGGCCTCCGCGCCGCTCGCGGTGCGCCCGGCCCGCCGTGATACGGGCAGTCCGCAGGCAGCCCGTACGAGGTCCCTCAGCCGGAGTCCGTAGGCGTTCTCGAACGGCTCCCCCGGGCTCTGACCGTGGTCGGAGAGCAGCACGATCCGGTACGGGCGCGGCGCGTGGGCGGCGGCCTTGGCGATCAGCGCGAGGGAGCGGTCCAGGCGCGCCAGGACCTTCCCGGCGTCCCGGCTGTGCGGACCGGAATGGTGGGCCACCTCGTCGTACGCCACGAGGTCGGCGTACACGGCGGTGCGGCCCGCGAGCAGGTCGCCCATCACGGCGGCGACCACGACATCCCGCTCGACGACCGTCGCGAAGGCCCGCAGGAACGGGTAGAGGCCGCCGCGCCGCACCCGGGGTGCGTCACGGCGCAGCCGGGCCGCGGTGGACTGGCCCACCTCCCGTGCGACCTCCGCGACGAAGGACACCGCGGTCCGGACGGCGTTGGCCGGGTCGGCGAAGTAGGCGAAGTATCCGGCCCGGGAACGGTTGCTGCGGTCCCGGCGGGCGGACACGGACAGCACCAGGGCGAGCTGGCCGGCACCGCCGCTGAAGAGGCTGCCGCGGCTCGCCCCGTCGTGGACCAGCAGCCCGCCGTCGCCGGTACGCCGTGCGGCGCGGCGCTGGAGTTCGGCGGCGCTCGCCGGCCGGTTGCAGACCATGAGGGCGCCGGTGTCCTTCTCGTACCAGCGGAAGGCCGGTACGTCATGGCTGGAGCCGTGCAGGATGCCCAGCTGGACTGCGCCGGTCTGGCTGGACCACTCGGTGCGCCACGGGGTGAGGCGGTGCGTGGGTCCGTCGGCGCTGCCGTGGCCGAGCCAGCGCGCGACGGTCGGCATCAGGCCAGCGCCGACGGCGTTCCGCAGGACGTCGTGGCCCACCCCGTCGAGCTGGAGGAACACCGTGCCGGGGGTCGCCGGTCCGTCGTCCGGTGCGCCGGCGCGGCCGCGTCGGCGCCGGTGGGCGAGGCGCGAGAGACGGCGGCGGTAGGCGTTGTCGTCACGGACGGCGAGCGCCGTGGAGGTGGCGGAGGCGACGGCGGACATGACTGCGGCGACGAGCACGGCGGTCTCGGGCGCCGCCTCGCCGCGGCCGTCGGGTATCAGGTCGAGCGCGACCAGCAGCAGCGACCCGTTGAGGAAGAACACCAACAGGCCCAGCACCAGGGCCGGTACGAGCAGCAGCGCGCGGACGAGCACAGGCCAGACGAGAGCGCTCAGCAGACCGAACGCGCCGGCGCCCCAGGCCGCGGCGAAGGCGGTGTCGGTGAGGCTGTCGCCGTCGTCCGACTGGAGCCGGAAGTCGGGGAGGAGCGCGGCGAGGGCGAGCATCGTCAAGGTGGACACCGCCCACACCACGACCACTCGCAGCACGGCTCCCCCGGCACTGCGCCATCGTCCGCCGTCCACGCCGCCACCTCGCGTTTCTCGCGCTCCTCGCGCGCCCCGCCGCCGCTTCGTGTGTCGCCGCCCGCCGGTGGATGCGGGCCTGCCTTCCAGCGTGTCACAGGGCCGCCGATCGCTCGCGGTGCACGGGCGGGGGCCGACGCCGGCAGGCGCCCGGTGCCCGACATCGGCATGGGCCCGGTGCCCGGCGCCGTCGTGGGCCCGGGACTGACCCCGACCGCCCCGGGACCGGCACAGTGGGCTCGCGTCGGGGTCCGGCCGACGACACGCCGACACCGCGACTCGCTCCGGTGGGTCGGCGCGGTCCGGGAGCCTGTCCGGGCATGGCCCCGGAGACGGGACCCGGGCGTGTCCCGGTGGACCGGGCCCGCGCGTCCTGGTGGACCTGGCCTGGGCGTATCCCGGTAGACGGGACCCGGCCGTGTCCCGGTAGACCGGATCCGGGAGTACCACCGGGAAACCGGAAGCAGGGTGACCTGGGAAAGCAGCCCGCTCTAGCAGCCGTCGTAGCCGGCCGTCGGCATGGACAGCCGACGGTGGATGCTGGCCTTCATGGCGGCGTCGTAACACGGTTCGTCGAGGCCCGCGGTCTCCAGTCGCACGCCGCGCCGCGCACATTCCGCCGAGAACTCGCCGACGGAGGTCACCGCCCGCTCCAGGACCCGTTCGTTGGGCGCCACGAACCCGTCCACCTCACCGGCGTCGACGTCCGCCCACAGCCCGCGGTGGTCGTGCCTCAGTCCGTGGACTATCAGCTGACGGGTGACCACATAGCCCTTGTCCTCGGCCCAGCGGGCGCACATCGCCTGCTGCCCCCGGGTGTCCACCAGGAACGGATCGCTGTCCAGTTCCTCGAGCGGAGTGAGACTCGCGATCACCGCCACCCGTACGTCACCCATGACCGTCCCCCCTGATCGTGGCCCCTGTGCCGCCGACACTACTCCGATCGGGCTGCCCGGAGGAGGCGCGCATCATGGCGGACTGGAGTATCCGCACACGTGGCAGATCTTCCAGCCGTCCTGGCTCACCGCCAGCACTCCGCCACAGCGTGGGCACGTCCGCGCGATCCCGGTCATGGCTCCGCCCTCCCGATCCCTCACGCCATGGTTACCCGAGTCACCCGGCAGGCACCCGCGGACGCTTACGCTCGTACGAGGGGTGTGGTCCCGGCGTCCCCCGGGCATGGGCCCGGCCGGAGCGAGGAGGCGTCGTGACGGTGGAGATCACCTGGTGGGGTCACGCCACCTGTACGGTCGAGGACTCGGGCGTGCGCGTCCTGACCGATCCGGTGTTCACCGCGCGGCTCGCGCACCTGCGGCGCAGAAGGGGGCCCGCTCCGCGGCCCGAGGCGGCCGTGGCCGATGCCGTGCTCGTCTCGCACCTGCACTCGGACCATCTCCATCTGCCGTCGCTGGCCCGGCTCGCGCCGGGGACACTGCTGGTCGTGCCGAAGGGCGCCGTGCGTGCGGTCCCGGGGCTGCGGCGACTGGTGGCGGTCCGGGGCCTGCGGACCGCCGAGGTCGGGCCGCGCGAGGAGGTGCGGGTGGCGGAGCTCCGGGTGCGGGCCGTGCCCGCGCTGCACGACGGCCGGCGGCTGCCGGTGGGCCCGCACCGTTCACCGGCGCTCGGTTATGTGATCGACGGTGCCGCGCGGACGTACTTCGCCGGGGACACCGGGCTCTTCGACGGCATGGCGGACGCGGTGGGGCCGGTGGACGTCGCGCTGCTGCCGGTGGGCGGCTGGGGCCCGTACCTCGGTCACGGTCATCTGAACGCGGAGCGCGCGGTACAGGCGCTCGTGAGGCTCTCGCCGCGCGCCGCGGTGCCGGTGCATTACGGGACGTACTGGCCGATCGGGCTGGACGCCGTGCGGCCGCACGAGTTCCACTCGCCGGGCGACGAGTTCGTACGGAAGGCGGCACGGCTGGCCCCCGACGTCGCCGTGCACCGGCTCGGGCACGGCGAGAGCGTACGGCCGGAGGTCACGCGGTGAGCGCGACGGCCGCGGCGCTCCAGGAGTGGATGCGGCAGGTGCCGCCGGAGACCACGCAGCGGGCGGTGGGCTACCCGACCCTGTTCGTGCTGGTTGCGCTGGGGTCGCTGGTGCCGGTGATTCCGACGGGGGCGCTGGTGAGTTCCGCGACGGTGGTCGCGCTCCATCACGCGGCGCCGTTCTCCCTGGCGCTGGTGTTCGTGGTGGCCGCGCTCGCCGCCTTCCTCGGCGATATCACCCTGTACTGGCTGGGGCAGCGCGGCGTGGGATCGGCGAACGGCTCGCGCTGGCTCCGGAGGCTGCGCGAACGTGCGGCGCCGGACCGGCTGGAACGGGCACGGCACCGGCTGGTGACTCACGAGGTCGAAGTGCTGGTGGTGTCGCGGCTGATCCCCGCCGGGCGGATCCCGGCCATGCTGGCCTGCCTGCTCGCGGAGCTTCCGCTGCGCCGGTTCGTCCGTGGTGACGTCCCGGCGTGCCTGGCCTGGGCCCTGCTCTACCAGCTGATCGGGCTGCTGAGCGGGTCCCTCTTCCCGGAGCCCTGGCAGGGCGTGCTGGCGGCGGTGGTGCTCGCCCTGCTCGTCGGCGCGGCACCGGCGGTCTGGCGCCGGGCCCGCGAGGGGCGCGCGGGCCGCGCGGGCGGCTGACGGTCGCGCGCAGGGGGTCGCCTTCGGATGGGCCGGCCGTCACGTTCGGGCGGCCTCAGTTCGGGCGGCCGTAAGTTCGGGGCGGGCGCGTGGTCGCCTGCGGACCGGCCGTGGACACCCCGGAAAAGGCCGCGGTCACGTGCGGACCGGCCATGGACCCCCCGAAGGGGCCAGGGATACGGACGGGCCGATCCTCAGACAGGACGTGGCTTCGGACCGGCCGTTCTTCAGACGGGCCGCGTCCGCTCCCCCGGGACCCTGTCCTCGTCGAGGACGCGGGAGGCGCCGACGGGCAGGTCCCACAGCTCCTCGCGCGGGCGGCCGGTCGCCGCCCAGGCCGCGCGGACACGGGTCAGCGGTTCGAGGACGGGTTCGGCGGACAGCAGGAAGGTGCCCCAGTGCATGGGGGCCATATTGCGGGCCCCCAGGTCCTGGCAGGCGCGCACCGCCTCCTCGGGGTCCATGTGGACGTCGCGCAGCCACCAGCGCGGCTCGTACGCGCCGACGGGCAGCAGGGCGAGGTCGATTCCGGGGTGGCGGCGGCCGATCTCGGTGAACCAGTGGCCGTAGCCGGTGTCCCCGGCGAAGTGGATGCTGCGTCCCCGGGTGTCGGTGAGGACCCAGCCGCCCCAGAGCGAGCGGCAGGTGTCGAGCAGGGTGCGCTTGGACCAGTGGTGCGCGGGGACGAAGGCGAACCCGACGCCGCCGAGTTCGGCGGCCTCCCACCAGTCCAGTTCGGTGACGTGGTGGAAGCCCCGGCGGCGGCACCAGCCGCCGAGGCCCGCGGGCACGAACAGCGGGGTGTGCCGCGGCAGCCGCCTGAGCGTCGGCGCGTCCAGGTGGTCGTAGTGGTTGTGGCTGATGACGACGGCGTCGACGGGCGGCAGGTCCTCCCAGCGGACGCCCACGGGGGTGATCCTCGCGGGGGTGCCGAGGATCTTCCGGGACCAGACCGGATCGGTCAGCACGGTGAGCCCCCCGATGCCGAGCACCCAACTGGCGTGCCCCACCCAGGTGACGGCGACCGTGCCGGGATCCGCGGCCGGCAGCGGACCGGGGGCGAAGGGCAGTTGCGCGATGTCCCGCAGGCCTTCGCGTCCGGGGCGCAGGGCGCCTTCGCGGGCGAGCCTGGCGAGCGCCCGGACACCCGGCAGCGGGGCGGTGAGACGGTCCGCGAAGGTACGCGGCCACAGCCGGGCCTCGCCGATCCTCCGGGTGGGCAGTGCGCGCCCCGGCACGGCCCGGGTGGAGGCCCGCTCTTCTGTCTTGTCCGACTTTTCCGTCATCGAGGAGGGCTCCGTTCGGCGGCGGGGCGGCAGGGCGATGTGCGGGTGCGGCGTGTGCGGTCGGTCAGCGCAGTTCGTCCAGGGCGGACGCGAAAATCGTCAACGCTTCGGAGACGTGCGGCAATTCCAGGGGCTCCGGCGAGGTGAGCGACTCCAGCCGCTGTTCGGGTGTCGTGCCGAGCAGCGGCCCGGTGGCGATGCGCACGCGAAGCGCGCCCAGCTCGTCGCCGAACCGGTGCCCGCCGGGCGCCGGTACGCCGAGTCGCGCCGAGAGATACTCCTCCAGTTCCATCGAGTCGGTGACACCGCGATCGGCGAGCCGGGTGCGCAAAGGCGCGAGGTCGGCGTAGAGATGCCGGCCGGCTTCCGGCGGCAGGGCCAGGGCACCTGCCCGGAGCACTGCCTCGTGTGCAGCGGCGGCGACGGTGGCGTGCAGCTCCGCGGTCCGCGCTCTGCGTTCCCTGACCCCGGCGGGCTCGCCGAGAGCGTGGGCCGCGGCCGCGGCGACCGGTCCGGCGACGAGGGCGCCCAGGGCGGTCAGGAAGTCCAGGGCGCGTGCGCGGCGTGCGGCGGCGTCGGCGGTGGCGGGGAAACGGGCCGTCGCGCACGGCCATCCGAGTGGGACGAGCGCGCCGGCCAGGTCGGTCAGCACGGTGACGTCGTCCGGGAACATCTCGGCGGGGCTCACCAGGACGGTCACATGGCGGCGGTGCAGGGTGTCGCGCCAGGTCTCGTCGCTGATGATGTGCATGCCCTCGGAGACGGCCGCCTCGCAGGCCTCCAGGACCACCTCGGGAGGGGCCACGGTGGCGGTGGGGTCGTCGGGCACGGAGAGCAACAGCACGCGGGGGGTACCGCCCTCGGCCCGTACTCTGCGCACGGTCTCCAGCAGGGCGTACGGGTCGGGTACGCCGCCGCACTCCGCCGGGGTCGGCACGTGGTAAGCGGGGCGTCCCAGCAGCCGGGCCTGCGGGGTCCACCAGGCGGGACAGGGCCGGGGCATGAGCACGTCCCCGCCGTACGCGGCCAGCAGGGCGAGCAGCAGTGGCTGGGCGCCGGGGGCGGCGGCGATCCGGTCCGGTTCGCCGTGCAGTCCGCGCCGCTGCCAGTAGCCCAGGGCGGCCCCGCGCAGGGCCGGGCCGCCACCCGGCGGTTCGGGATCGGTGCGGCCTGCGGCGTCGGCGAGGACTGCGGCAAGCTCCGGTAGCACCGGAAGTCCGGGACCGGGTGCGGACGGTCCGTACCGGACGGGACCGCGTCCCTCGTCTGCAGCCCGCCGCATGTCATCACCTCCGCCCGCTGTCAGCGAGGGCTTCGCCTGAGCTCTTTATACGGAGGATCGCCGACTCTCGCCGTTCGAGTGCGGGCGCCGCCCGGGCCTACGGCACCTCACGGAGCGCCTGTGCGCGCACCCGGCCGCAGGACCGGCTGATCAGACGCGACACGTGCATCTGGGAGATGCCGAGGTGGTCGGCGATCCGGCGCTGCGTCATGTCGGCGAAGAACCTCATGTAGATGATCTTGCGCTCGCGTTCGGGAAGGCCGCGCAGGCACGGTTTGACGGATTCCCGGTCGACCACGACGTCCAGCGCGGGGTCGGGTGCCCCGAGGCTGTCGCCGAGCGTGTGTCCGGCGTCGGCGTCGGGCGGTTCGGCGTCGAGGGAGAGGGCGTTGATGCCGCGCAGCGCCTCCAGCCCGGTCGCCGCCTCCTCCTGGGTCAGACCGGCGCGCTCGGCGATCTCGGCGAGGGTGGGGGCGTGTCCGGGCCGGTCTCCGGCGGGGGCGAGATCGTGCCGGGCGGTCCGGACGAGGTTGCGCAGTTCCTGGATCCGGCGCGGCACGTGCAGGGTCCAGAGGTGGTCCCTGAAGTGCCGTTTGATCTCACCGGTGATGGTCGGTACGGCGAAGCTCTCGAAGGCCCCGCGGTGCGGGTCGTATCGGTCGACGGCCTTGACCAGGCCGAGTGCGGCGACCTGACGGAGGTCCTCCAGCGCTTCCCCGCGGTCGCGGTAACGGCCTGCGAGCCGGTCCGCCATGGGCAGCCAGGCCTCCACGATGTCCCGTCGCAGGCGGTCCCGTTCGGGGCACTCGGGGAGGTGGTGCATCCGGCGGAACGCGTCGCCGGTGTCGGGGGCGTCGTCGTGCGGGTGCTTCGTCTGGGCGTGGGTACGCATCGTCTGCGCAGCTTCCTCAACGACTCGGGTGGACTGTGTGTCCTGCACGCCCTGCGCGTGCCCGGGCCTCCGCACCCCAAACCGACCGGTGCCGGACGCCCGTTCGCCCGCCGGTGCACCGATGCCGGGGTTCAGCCGCCGGTCAGCCGCCGGCCGGGGTTCAGCCGCCGGCCCGTCGGCCGAGGAGCGAGAGCAGCCGGGTCTGCGCATCTGCTCCCGGCGGGGGTTCGACGGGGGCCGCGAACATACCGGTCTTCTCCAGGTCCTCGACGTAGGGGCCGAACTCACGGGCCGTGAAGTCGACGAGTGTGCCGGGAAGGTGTTCGTCGGCACCGATGGCCCGCGCGAGGTCCCAGGAGTGGACCACCGCGTCCGCGATCATCTGCGCGCAGTAGGCCTTGGCCGGGCTGGGACCTGAGGACAGGTTGACGGCCCCCTCCAGCCCGCCGGGTGCCGCGAAGGCCTCCTGGGCGGCTCGGGCCGCCGAGTCCCACACCGCCATGGGGTCGTCCCCGAGGACGTCGCCGTCGAAGGCGTCGCCGATCTCGGCAATGGTCTGCCGTTCGGCGACCAGGGGACCCACCCAGAGCTGTTCCACGGTGAGATGGTTGACCAGATCCCGGACGGACCAATCGGTGCACGGGGTCGCCGCGTCCCACTGCTCGGGGCGTACGGCGTGCACATGGCCACCGAACAGGGCGAGCGCGGCGCGATAGTGGTCGAGGAGTGCGTTCCGGTCGAGGGCTGCCATGGGATCCACTCTTCACCGGGCCGTGCGGGGGCGCGATGTGCCGTCCGCCGTACGGGTTGCCTCCGGATGCGGCGGGCCGCCGCTCGGGGCCGCGCGGCCGGGATGCGTACCAGTGGCGTTTCGGGGCACCCGCAGCGTCAGGAGGTGCACCGAAATGGTTCCGATCCTGTTGGTTCTTCTGCTCGCACTCATCCTGTTCGGCGCCGGGTTCGCCGTGAAGGCCCTGTGGTGGATCGCCCTGGCCGTCCTGGTCGTATGGCTGCTGGGCTTCCTCCTGCGGTCCACGTCGTCGGGTGGCGGCAGGTCCACATGGTACCGCTGGTAGCGACCCCGATCCGAGTCGGGGCACACCAACACCCTGCATCGGGAGGCGAGTTCACCCGCTCGCGGTCCACATAGAGAGACGGGAGTCTCATGATCCGGGCTGCGCGCGTACGCTCGGACCACCGGCCGCCGGCAACCGCCGGCGGCCCGGCGTATGAGCCGGCGTATGAGCCCGGCTAGGAGGAGGGGCGACCGCATGCCGAAGGAGACCGCCGTCTACACGCACGGCCACCACGAGTCCGTACTGCGCTCGCACCGCAGCCGTACCGCCGCCAACTCCGCGGCCTATCTGCTGGGCGAGCTGCGCCCCGGACTGGACGTCCTGGACGTCGGCTGCGGGCCCGGCACGATCACCGCCGACCTTGCCGCTCTGGTCGCCCCCGGCACCGTGACGGCGGTCGACGCGGCTGCGGACGTGCTGGAGGAAGCACGGCCCGTGGTGGCGGAGCGCGGTCTGGACAACGTCCGGTTCGCCGTGGCGGACGTCCACGCCCTGGAGTTCCCCGACGACTCGTTCGATGTGGTCCACGCACACCAGGTGCTGCAGCACGTGGGCGATCCGGTGGCGGCGCTGCGCGAGATGGGGCGGGTCTGTCGGCCCGGAGGTGTGGTCGCGGCCCGCGACAGCGACTATTCCGCCATGACCTGGTACCCCGCGTCGACAGGCCTGGACAAGTGGCAGGAGCCCTACGGGCGGGTGGCCAGAGCCGGCGGCGGTGAACCGGACGCCGGACGCCGCCTGCTGTCCTGGGCCCGCCGGGCGGGCTTCACGGACATCAAGGCCACGGCCTCGGCGTGGTGCTTCACCACACCTCAGGAGCGGGAGTGGTGGACCGGACTGTGGGCCGACCGCACGACGGATTCCGGCTACGCCACGCTCGCGGTAGCGGGCGGCCATACGACGTGGGAAGAGCTGTCCGAGATCGCCGACGCGTGGCGGGAGTGGGGGCGGCACGAGGACGCCTGGTTCATGGTGCCGCACGCCGAGATCCTCTGCCGGGTCTGACGGTCTTCCGACGGTCTTCCGGCCGGCGGTCCTCAGGCCGGCGGTCCCTCACCCCGGCCGCCGACGGTCCGCGCCCTTCCGGGCCCCGGGCGCGCGACCCCCGCGTCGCCAAGTGCCGGGCGGCGGGTGGTGCTCCGGCCGCCAGTCCTCCGCCCGGCAGCCCTCCTGTCTGCGTCCCTCTTCGAGGTCGACGCCCCTGCCCGGTACCCGGCCGCGGTCGCGCACCCGCGCGATGGCGCCCACGATGGGAGGCGGAGCACACAACCCGAATGGACGTCACCCAGGAGGTGTGGGCCATGACCACGGCTGCGGACATCATGCATCCGGGAGCCCAGTGGATCGCCAGGACCGAGACGCTGGACCGCGCGGCCCAGCTCATGCGCCGGCTGGAGGTGGGCGCACTGCCGATCAGCGACGAGAACGAACGCCTCTGCGGCATCGTCACCGACCGGGACATCGTCATCAAGTGCGTCGCCCTCGGGCACGACCCGTCGAGGATCACCTGCGGCGAACTCTCCCAGGGAACCCCCCGCTGGGTGGACGCGGGAGCGGATGTCAGCGAGGTGCTCAACGAGATGCGGGACCACCAGATCCGGCGGCTCCCGGTGATCGAGAACAAGCGGCTGGTCGGCATGATCAGCGAAGCGGACCTGGCACAGCATCTGTCCGAGGAACAGATCGCCAGCTTCGTCGAGGGCGTCTACGCCCGCCGGTGACGATTCCGCTCCGCACGGCCCCGTGTCCCGTCCCGGAAGGGACGGGGCCCACGGGGCCGCCGACGTGAGCGGCCGCCTGCGGCGCCATGCGTGGGGTCACCGGCGTTCGTCACCGGCACCAGTCATCGTCGTCCCGGGCCGGGGCAGTGATCGCCCAGCGTTCGTGATCGCGCCAGGCGCCGTCGATGTGGAGGAAGTCCGGGGAGAATCCCTCCAGACGGAATCCGGCGCGGTGGACGAGGGTCACGCTCGCATGGTTCCCCGGCTGGATGTTGGCCTCCAGCCGGTGCAGGCCCAGCGGCCCGAAGGCATGGCGGAGGACCAGTCCGAGGCCTTCGATCATCAGACCGCGCCCGGCGGCGTGTGCGAAGGCGCCGTATCCGAGCGCCCCGGAGAGGAACGCGCCCCGGACGATGTTGTTGATGTTGATGAAGCCGGCGATGCCGCCGCCGGTCCGCTCGCAGACCAGGAATCCGGCGCGGTCCGGCGCCTCGATGAGCCGGCCGGCATAGACGGCGTAGGTGTCGGCGTCCTCCGGCGGGAAGAGCCAGGGATGGTGCAGGTCCCTGCTTTCCCGGGCCCGTGCGGTGAACTCCTCGGCGTCACCGAGGCTAAACGGGCGCAGGCCCACCCGGGGCCCCACGGCCAGATACGTCGCGCTCTGCTGCATCTTCGCAGGCTACGGGGGGCGGTCCCGCCGTGCTCGGGGGTGCGCGGGTGCCGGCTGCTGCGGCTTCACGTCGCCCACCGGTGACCTTCGGCGGACACCGCCATTCGCCTCACGCAGTTCACAGACGCTCACGGACGCCATACTTGTCAGACAAGCAGGTGTCCGGAGGGACCGGGTTCCGTGAACGGCCAGGTCAGGAGCCGACCGCGCGATATGCGCCCGCCGCGGGATCTCACAGGTCGGAAGCAGGAACGGTGCAGATTGCCGAGGCCCGCCGGCTCCTCGTAACTTGCTGACAACCGAACCGAGGAGGCGGCCGTGGCAGTCGGCGGACAGCAGCGCAGACCAGTGGTCGTGCTCTACGAACGCATCGCCGACGCGATCCACGACGGCACCTACCCGCCCGGCTCGACGCTGCCGTCGGAACCACGGCTCGCCACCGAACTGGGGGTGAGCCGCCCGGCGCTGCGCGAGGCACTCCTGCTGCTCCAGGAGGACGGGCTGCTGTCGGTGCGCCGGGGGGTGGGCCGCACGGTCAACGACAGTCCCCCGCGGCGCGGCTTCGAGCAGATCCAGCCGCTGGAGGAGTTGTTGTCGGCCGGGACGCCGCTGCGGGTGCGGCCACTGCTGCGGACCGTGGAGGAGCCGACGGACTTCACCACGCAGCATCTGCTCGCCCCGGCCAGGGCCGAGCTGAGGTTCTGGGAGTCGCTGCTCACGGGCGAGGGGACGGCCGCGGCGCTCAGCCACGAGTGGGCGGCGGCCGAGGACGTGCTGGACCGGGCGCACCCGGCGTTCGCGGAGGCGCTGCGCGGCGCACCGCAGTCGGAGCGGACGGCCTGCCCGTCCATGCTCGCCGTGCTCGTGTCCGCGTCCCGAGGTGTGCCGTTGACCGCGCACAGCAGCGTGACCGCGACGCTGCTGGGCCAGCGGAGGGGCGAACAGCTGGGCCGGCCCGCCGACACCCCCGCCGTGCTGATCACCCAGGTGGTCCGCACCGAGGGCACGCCCGTCCTGGCGGCCAAGCACATGCTGCCGACCGGCGCGCCGGCGCTGCCACTGCTCCAGACCGGCTGACCGGCGGGCAAGCCCCCGACCGGCAGACCGGCGGCGGGCAAACCCCTGACTCGGCGGTCCGGCGGTGGATTCCGCTTTCCGTACTCCGTCGCCGCGAGCCCGTACTCCGTCGCCGCGAGCGCTTTCGTGGCGTACACTCCCGCCCCATGCACTCGCACTTGTCTGACAACGTCGCCGAATGGATCCGCAGCGCCCCCAAGGCGGTCCTCCACGACCACCTGGACGGCGGCCTGCGGCCCGCCACGATCATCGAGCTGGCCGGGGCCTGCGGCTACACGGCGCTGCCCACGGAGGACCCGGCGGAGCTGGGCGTGTGGTTCCGGGACGCCGCGGACTCCGGGTCGCTGGAGCGCTACCTGGAGACCTTCGCGCACACCTGCGCGGTGATGCAGACCCGCGACGCGCTGTTCCGCGTCGCCGCCGAGTGCGCCGAGGACCTGGCGGCGGACGGCGTCGTGTACGCCGAGGTCCGGTACGCACCCGAGCAGCACCTCGAGGCGGGTCTGACCCTCGACGAGGTCGTCGACGCGGTCAACGAGGGCTTCCGTGAGGGCGAGCGGCGGGCCGATGGCCGGATCACGGTCCGCGCGCTGCTGACCGGTATGCGGCACACGGACCGTTCGAAGGAGATAGCCGAGCTGACCGTGGCGCACCGCGACCGCGGTGTCGCCGGCTTCGACATCGCCGGTGGCGAGATCGGCAACCCGCCCGCCCGTCACCTGCCCGCGTTCCAGTACCTGAAGCACCACAACTGCCACTTCACGATCCACGCGGGCGAGGCGGTCGGCGCGGAGTCGGTGCACGAGGCGGTGCAGGTGTGCGGTGCCGAGCGGATCGGCCACGGTGTGCGGATCACCGACGACATCGTGGTCGACGAGGACAGCGGCGCCCGCCTGGGCCACCTCGCCTCGTACATCCGTGACAACCGGATCGCGCTGGAGGTCTGTCCTACGTCGAACCTGCAGACGGGCGCCGCCAAAGACTACGCGAGCCACCCCATCGACCTGCTGCGCCGGCTCGGCTTCCGCATCACGCTGAACACGGACAACCGTCTGGTGAGCGGCACCACCATGAGCCAGGAGTTCCAGCACATGGTGGACGCCTTCGGCTACGGCCCGTCCGTCTTCGAGCAGTTCACGGTCGCCGCGGTCGAGGCCGCGTTCCTGCCGCTGCCGGAGCGCCGCCGCATCATCGACGAGCTGATCCGGCCGGGCTACGCGGCGCTCGCCGTCTGACCACGGACCGGCGTCACCAAGGGCGTCACCGGAGGGCGGGCACGTTCAGGGTGATCGTGCCCGCCTCCGCGTCCAGCACCGCGGGCAGCCCGAGCGGAACGGTCAGCGCCCTCGGGCAGTGCCCGAAGCCCAGCTGTTCGACGACCGGCACACCGAGCCCGCCGAGCCGGTCACGCAGGACGGCACGCACCTCCTCGTAGGGCCCGCACTCCTCCCAGGAACCGAGCGCGATCCCGGAGACGCCGTCGAGCACACCGGCGCGCAGCAGCTGGGTGAGCGCCCGGTCCAGCCGGTAGGGCTCCTCCCCCGTGTCCTCGAGCAGCAGCAGGCCGCCGCGGGCGGTGGCGCGGGCGTGCGAGGTGCCGAGCCCGGCGGCCAGCAGGGACAGGCAGCCGCCGAGGGTGAAGCCGGAGGCCCGGCCCGGCACCAGGGGGCGGGCGGTCTCCAGGCCGAGGGTGCGGACCGACTCCGGTGCGAAGAGGGTGGCCCGCAGGGCTTCCTGGGTGAACGGCTCCTTGAGGAAGGACTCGGTCGCCACCATCGGCCCGTGCAGGGTCGACAGTCCCATGTTCATCGCGAACGCCTCGTGCAGGGCGGTCACATCGCTGAAGCCGACGAACGCCTTGGCGCCGGCGGCCCGCATCGCCGCCCAGTCCAGCAGATCGGCCATGCGCTGGGCACCGTAGCCTCCGCGGGCGCAGAGCACCGCGGCGATGTCCGGGTCGCACCAGGCGTTCTGGAGGTCACGGGCCCGGACCGTGTCGTCGCCCGCGAGATGGCCCAGGTCCCGGTGGACATCGAGGACGTGCGGCATCGCGACCGGGTCGAGGCCCCAGCCCCGCAGGATGTCGAGCCCGGCGGTGAGCCGCTCCGCGGGAACCGGGCCGCTGGGAGCGACGACCGCGACCCGGGCGCCCGGCCGCAGCCGGTTCGCGCGGACGAGCGGAACCGGCCCTGGACGTCTCGTCCCGGTCATGTCCGGAACTCCAGCAGCGGTACGTCGTTCCGGTCGATGCCGAACGTCGTGACGTACAGGGCGAGTTCGGTTTCCAGGGCCTGCCGTATGGTGTCGGCCCTCCGGAAGCCGTGCCCCTCCCCCTCGAAGGCGAGGTAGGCGTGCGGGACCCCGCGGCCGGCCATCCGCGCGAGGAAACGCTCGCACTGTTCGGCGGGACAGATCACGTCGTCCAGACCCTGCAGCAGGACGAAGGGGACGGTGATCCCGTCCGTGTGCTGCGCGGGCGAGCGGTCCCGGTACCGGGCGGGGAACTCGGCGAAGGATCCCACCAGACCCTCGGTGTAGCAGGACTCGAAGTCATGGGTGCCGTCGGCGCTCAGCCATTCCGTCAGGTCGAGCACGGGGTAGACGACCGTGCCGCAGGCGTACACATCGGTGGTGGCGAGGGACAGCGCGGTGGTGAACCCCCCGGCGCTGCCGCCGCGGATGGCGAGCCGGTGGGGATCGGCGGTGCCCTCCTCGGCGAGGGCCCGGGCGACGGCCGCACAGTCCTCGGTGTCCACGACGCCCCACTGCTCGCGCAGCCGCTCCCGGTACTCCCTGCCGTACCCGGTGGAACCGCCGTAGTTGACCACGGCGACGCCGATGCCACGCGAGGTGAAGTACGCGATGGAGAGGTTGAGGACGAGGGGGGCGCGGCTGGTGGGACCGCCGTGGACCCACACCACATAGGGCGGCAGTTCCTCCGCGGGTGCTATGTGGCCGGGATTGTGCGGCGGATGGACGTGGGCGTGGATCTCCCGGCTGTCGGGGCCGGTGAAGGTGCGGATCTGCGGTTCGGGGTAGTAGGCCGGGTCGACGGCGTCCTGGTGCGCGTAGCCGACGACCCGGGTGCGACCGGTGCAGGTGTCGAGTTCCACCACTTCGTATCCGGTGCGGGGGCTGGCGGCGACTCCGACGACACGGCTGCTGTGGACGGCGAGCGTCGGCTGCCACTCGGTCCAGGGTCCGGCGGCGTCCACCACGTCCCCCGTCTCCGGGTCGAGGATGCCGAGGGCCGTGGTCCCCTTGCCGTGGATGACGGCGATCAGCCCCGAGTCGAGAGGCCGGAACCAGGTGAGCCCGATCGTCCACAGCGGTCCCGCGAACTCCTCGTCGCGTGGACACAGGGCCTGAGGATCGGCCGAGTCGCCGTCCGGGTCCAGCCGGTAGAGGTTCCACCAGCCGGTGCGGTCCGAGGCGACGAGCAGCCGGCCGTCGGGGGTCCAGTCGACCTGGGCCACGGATTCCTCGGGGCCGCCGAACACCGGCCGCTCCCCGTGGAACGTGCCGTCCTTGCGGATGTCGGCGAGCATGACCTCGGTGCCGTCCCACGGCATGCGGGGGTGGTCCCAGGCGATCCAGGCCGCTCTTCGTCCGTCGCGCGAGACACAGGGGCCGGTGACGAAGCGGTGCCGGGCGTCGGACAGTTCCCGGACGGCGCTCCGGTCCTCCGCGGCCGATCCGTCGAGCGGCACGGCGACGATGACCCTGCGCACATCGGTGGGGGACTCCCCGGTGAACTCCTCGAGGACGCACCACACCTCGCCGGTCTCGGGCCGTACCTGGAGATCCGCCCACCGCAGCCCGCCGCCGGCCGGTGACACCGGGGTGAGCGGCCGGGGTTCGCCACCGGAGTCCGGTTCGTAGGCGTAGAGCCGCTGGTCGCCGAAGTGGGCGAAGACCAGCAGGGGCCCGCCCCCGACGCGCGCGACCGCCGCCCAGGGGTGTCCGCCGTATTCGACGACCCTGCTGCCCACGTTCCAGGGGGCGGGCAGCACCGTCGTCTCGGTGCCGTCCGGGCTCAGCCGGACCAGTGCCCGCCGCCCCGCCTCGGCAGGGCGTGGCTCGGTCCACCACACCTCGTCACCGACCGTGCCGATGTATTCGGGCCAGCCGTTGTGGCGGGCGGCCAGCCCGGCGTCGATGGGCGACGGCCAACTGCCGTAGGGCCCCGTCGGAACCATTCCCCACTCCCCTATGCGGTCTGCAGATAGTGATCGAGCACCCGGACGCCGAAGTGCAGGGCCTCGGCCGGTACGCGTTCGTCGACGCCGTGGAACATCGCCGCGTAGTCGTATCCGGGCGGCAGCTTCAGCGGCGAGAAGCCGTACCCGGTGATGCCCAGGCGGGAGAACTGCTTGGCGTCCGTCCCGCCCGACATGCAGAACGGCACGACATGGCCGTCGGGCGCGAAACGCTCCACGGCGGCACGCAGTCTGCCGAACGTCGGCGAGTCGACAGGTGCCTCCAGCGCCACCTCGTGGTGGTGGAACTCCCAGTCGACGCAGGGGCCCGTGAGCCGGTCCATGGTCTCGCGGAACTCGGTCTCGCCTCCGGGCAGACAGCGCCCGTCGATGTAGGCGGTGGCCTCGCCCGGAATCACATTGATCTTGTAACCCGCTTCCAGCATGGTCGGGTTGGCGCTGTTGCGGACCGTCGGCTCGACGAGTGCGGCGGAGCGGCCCAGTTTCTCCAGGAGGCGGTCGACGTCGAAGTCCGGGGCGTCGGGGTCGGCGACGATCCCGTGCAGCGCGGCCAGCTCCCGCAGGGCGGCCCGCACGACCGGGACGAGCCGCACCGGCCATTCGTATGCGCCGATCCTGGCGACGGCCTCGGCGAGGCGGCTCACGGCGTTGGCGCGGTTGATCCTGGAGCCGTGGCCGGCCGTGCCGCGAGCGGTGAGCTTCAGCCAGGCCGTGCCGCGCTCGCCCGCCCCGATGGGGTAGACGGTCATGCCGGGCGCCGCATGGAAGCTGAACGCCCCGGCCTCGCCGATGCCCTCGGTGCATCCGTCGAACAGCTCCGCGTGGCGTTCCGCGAGAAAACCCGAGCCGTCCTCCGCGCTGGCCTCCTCGTCGGCGGTGTAGGCGACGACGATGTCGCGTCGGGGCCGGACGCCCGCCCGCGCCCAGGCACGGACGACGGCGAGGACCATGGCGTCCATGTTCTTCATGTCGACCGCGCCGCGTCCCCAGACGACGTCGTCGCGGATCTCCCCGGAGAACGGGTGCACGGTCCAGTCGGCGGCCTCGGCCGGGACGACGTCCAGATGACCGTGGACGAGCAGGGCGTCGGCCGACGCGTCCGTGCCCTCGATCCTGGCCACCACATTGGTGCGTCCGGGAGTCCGTTCCAGCAGCACCGGCTCCAGGCCCGCGTCCGCGAGGCGTTCGGCGACGTACTCCGCGGCGGGGCGCTCACGGCAGTCCCCCGACCCCCGGTTGGTGGTGTCGATCCGGATCAGGTCGGAGGTGAAGCGCACCACCTCGTCGAGGGCCGTCGCGTCGACGATGGGGCTCCCGCTGCCGGTCATGTCAGCCATACTGCTCCTCCACTGCCGCCGAGACGATCGTCGTGACCGCTTTGAAGGTGCGAATGGCCTCGTACATCGTGCCGCTCGTGAAGGCGATCCGCCGCTCGCCGGACGGCGCCACGCCCGGCACCACGGTGGCCGCGGCCGCCAGGTGCTCGGCGTCGAACTCCAGCTCGACGGTGAACGGCCCGCCGCGCACCGGCTCGTGACGCACCGCCAGGGCCGCGGCCTCCTTGGCGGCACCCCTGATCGCCTCGGCGGTCCTCGCGGGAGGACGGCACACCGCCGCGTAGCGCGACACATGGTCCTTCACGGCCACCTTGCGGGCGTCCGGCGCGTAGCCCTCGGCGTCCGCACAGGTCAGGTCGTCACCGGTGACGAGGACGACCGGCACGCCGTACTCGGCGACAACATATGCGTTGAGCAGGCCCTCGCTCGCGCGGGTGCCGTTGACCCACACCCCGGTGATGGAGTTGGCCAGATAGGTGTGGGCGAGCACGCCCTCGCTGCCCGCCCCCGTGTGGTAGCCGACGAACGCGATGCCGTCCACGTCACCGTGCTGTACGCCTTCGACCATGGAGAGGGACTTGTGCCGGCCGGTGAGCATCTCGGCCCGCTCGTCGATGCGCTCCAGCAGCAGATTGCGCATGGTCCAGTGCGCCTCGTTGATGAGCACCTCGTCGGCGCCCCCGTCGAAGAAACCCCGCACCGCCGCGTCCACGTCCGAGGTGAACATGCCACGGCACCGCTCCCACTGCGGAGTCCCCGGCAGCACGTCGGCGGGCCAGGTGACACCTGTGGCGCCTTCCATATCGGCGCTGATGAGGATCTTCATGCCTGGAAACCGTACGCGCTGCCGGTCACCCCTGCCAGGCCTGTGGACAACGCGCCGCCGCCGCCGTCGCGGAGATCACCCGTCCCGCCCTGCAACCGGCCATGCGGAGGGCAACTCCGGGGATTCGCCGCCCGGTCCGCGCTCCGGCGCCCCGAGCCGGAGGGCGCCGACGGCCGGCGGCACTGCCGGCCCGGCCGGTGCGGAAGATGCCCGCCGGCAGGGCACCGGACGGCCGGCGCCCCGTCGTAGTGACCGAACCCCGGGACGGGACAGGGAAGTTCCAGCACGCGGGCGCCGCTCCGGAGCGGACTCCCGGACGCTCGCACCCGACAGGATTCCCGGGGAGCCACCGGACGAGGCAGTCGCCGCCCTCGTGATCGCTGCTCGGCCCGAACACCCCGGCGCGATGCGCCACGCCCTCCGAGCGCGGGCCCGGCGGGCGGATCACCGCCGGTGCCCGCCGGGTGGACGAGCCCGGCCGCGTCCGCCGCCGGGCACCGGCAGCCATTCGTCCACGGGCACCGGACGGCCGGCGGAGGCGCGGCCACCCCACGGAGGCCGGGTGGCGGCGGCCCGCCACCGACAATCGACGATCGACAACCGGCGAACGGCGTGCGGCCGGTATCCGCATCACCGGCATCGGCGACCGACGGCCGCAAGCCGCCGACGCCCGCCGAAGTCCACCCGATCCGGTGATCGACTACTTCGCGACCTCGGCCGCGAGCCCGGCCAGCACCGCGTCATAGATACGCGCGAGACCCTTGGGCGCGAAGGTGCGCTCGAAGAAGCCGCCGATGCCACCCGCGCCGTTCCAGACGGTGGTGACGACGACCCTGGTGCCGGCCGGTCCGGCCGGGGTGACGGTCCAGGTGGTCACCATCGACGAGTTGCGGTCCTTCTCGACCAGGCGGCCGTCGGACGGCTCGGTCACCTCCAGCAGGCAGTCACGGACGCGCTTGCTGGTGGCCTGGAGCTTCCAGTGGACGAGGGTGCCCTCACCGTCGCCCCCCTCGCGGACCTGGTACTCGCTGAAGTGCTCGGGCAGGAGCTTCGCACGGGTGTCCTTGTAGTCGGCCAGCGCGTCGAACACCGTCTCCGGGTCCGCCTCGATGATCCGCTCCGTGGTGGCCTCGACCTGCGCCATGGTTCTCCTCTTCCAATACGTCCGGGTCCCCGTACGCGCGGTACGTCGGACAGGTACGGCCATCCCACCACAGCCGACCACCGCATCGCTTCATGCGAACGAATGTTCTATTCTCCTCACAGGGGGTCGGGCCCGGCCGAGGAGGCACCATGCGTTGGGACAATCTGGGCGAAGGCCGCGGCAGCACGGCAGCCGCGGAGCTCTTCGGCGCCGACCAGGTGGTCACCCGCACCTTCGACACCCCGGAATTCCGCGGGATCACCTTCCACGAGATCCGCGCCCGGTCGATCGTGAACCGGGTCCCGGGCGCCTCCCGCATGCCGTTCGAATGGACCGTGAACCCGTACCGCGGCTGCACCCATGCCTGTGTCTACTGCTTCGCCCGGAAGACCCACGGCTATCTGGACCTCGACACCGGACTCGGCTTCGACTCGCAGATCGTGGTCAAGGTCAACGCCCCGGAGCTGCTGCGCCGCAGACTCGCCTCGCGCGGCTGGCAGGGCGCGCACATCGCCATGGGCACCAACGTCGACTGTTACCAGCGCGCGGAGGGCCGCTACCGACTGATGCCCGGCATCATCGGCGCACTGCACGACCACGCCAACCCCTTCTCCATCCTGACCAAGGGAACGCTGATCCTGCGCGACCTCGAGCCGATCGCCCGGGCCGCCGAGGTCACCGAGGTCGGCGTGTCCGTCTCCGTCGGCTTCCTCGACACCGGGCTGTGGCGGACGGTCGAGCCCGGCGCACCCTCACCGGCGCGGCGTCTGGACGTGGTCCGCGCCTTCACTGACCGCGGCCTGGGATGCGGGGTGCTGATGGCCCCGGTCATCCCCTTCCTGAGCGACGACCCCGGGCAACTGCGGGCCACCGTACGGGCGGTGGCGGAGGCCGGGGCGACCTCGGTGACGCCGCTGGTCCTCCATCTGCGGCCCGGCGCACGGGAGTGGTTCACGGCCTGGCTGGCCCGGCACCATCCGCACCTGGTGCCGCGCTACGAACGCCTCTACGCGGACGGGGCGTACGCCCCCACCTGGTACCAGCGCCGGATCACACGGCAGGTGCACGAACTGGCCGCGGAGTTCGGCATCGGGCCTGCACAGGACGGCGGCAGCCGGCACATCCGGAGGACCACGGAGCCACAGCCGACCGGGCCCACCCAGCTGACACTGCTGTGAAGCAGCCCGCCGGGATCCACCGGGCCCGGCGGGGACGTTCACCCGCACAGTGCGCCCGAACTGACCATTGTCTCCCCTGAAAGGGCGTCATTCGCCGACATGTCCCGTTTCCCGGGCGTGGTTTCCGGGACGATGCGGCGGACGGGGGCCCGGCCCGCGCCCTCGCACAGCCGCGTTCCCTCCACGCTCAGGGGAGACCACTTTGATGCAACGCGCAGCAGTTCTGTTCGCCGTCGCCACGGCCGTCGCCGGGACGGTCACCGCCGTACCGCCCGCCGCTTCGGCCGAGTCCACCGCCGGCCGGACGGGGCCCGTCTGGTCGAACTGCGCCACGAAGGACTATCCGACCCTGCAGTGTTCCTCGGTGAAGGTGCCGCTGGACCACGAGAAACCGGGAGGCCGGCAGATCACCCTCGCGCTCTCACGCGTTCCGCACACCTCCGCGACGTACCAGGGGCCGCTCCTGGTCAACCCCGGCGGTCCTGGCGGCACGGGGCTCACCCTGGCGGGCTTCGTCGCCCGGTCGCTGCCGAAGGACGTGGCCGCACAGTACGACGTGATCGGCTTCGACCCGCGCGGCGTCGGCAAGAGCGAACCCGCCCTCGACTGCCGCCCCGGCCACTTCGACACCGTGCGCCCCGACTCCGTGCCGTTCGACGCGTGGACCGAACGCGACAACCTCGCGCGCGCCAGGGCGTTCGCCGAGGCCTGCCAGGCACGGCACGGAGACCTGCTGCCCCATATCGACACCGTCAGCACCGTCCGTGACATGGACGCCGTCCGGGCCGCCCTGGGCGCCGAGCAGATCAACTACCTCGGCTACTCGTACGGCACCTACCTCGGGGCGCTGTACGCCAGGTTGTTCCCGGAGCGGGTGCGGCGCGCGGTGCTGGACTCCGTCGTCGACCCGACCGGTGTGTGGTACCAGGACAACCTCGGCCAGGACTACGCCTTCGACGCCCGCCACAAGGCGTTCATGGCCTGGGTCGCCGCCCATGACGACGCGTACCGGCTGGGCACCGACCCCGCCCGGGTCGAGGCGAGGTGGTACGCGATGCGCGCGGCGCTGCGCAGGGATCCCGCGGGCGGCAGGGTCGGTCCCAGCGAGCTGGAGGACACGTTCCTGCCCGGCGGCTACTTCGACGGCTACTGGCCGCACCTCGCCGAGGCGTTCGCCGCGTATGTGAACGACAAGGACCCGGAGCCGCTCGTCACCGCGTACGAGAATCTCGGCGCGGTCGACGCGAAGGGCGACAACGGCTACTCGGTCTATGCCGCCGTGCAGTGCCGGGACACCTACTGGCCGAGGGACTGGAACGTCTGGCGTCACGACAACTGGAAGGCGTACGTCAAGGCGCCGTTCATGGCATGGAACAACGCCTGGTACAACGCTCCGTGCGCGTTCTGGAAGACCCCTCCGCACGAGGCGGCCCCGGAGGTGGCGAACAGCGAGGTGCCGCCCGTACTGATCTTCCAGGCCACCGAGGACGCGGCCACCCCCTACCAGGGCGGTGTCACGATGCACCGGGAGATCCGCGGTTCCAGCCTCGTCGTCGAGCAGGGCGGCGGCAACCACGGCATCACGCTGAGCGGCAACGACTGCCTGGACCGCCATCTGTCCGACTACCTCGCCACCGGCCGGGTGCCCCGCGGCCAGGGCGAGGCGGACGCCGTCTGCCCGGCGCTGCCCGGGCCGGAGCCGCTGCCGGAGGACGCACCGCTCCGTTCCGCGGGCGGCGCCGGCGGCGTCCTGCACGGTCTGCTCGGCACCCGCCCCTGAGGGGAACCCGAGAGGCAAATCGACGCGACCGCCGGCGGGGGCGTGACGCAGGATGTGCCCATGAGTGATCTCACGCATGTCCGCGCCCCCGAAGGCGTGTTCCCGGCGACCGCCTACACCCATGTCGTCTGGGGAACGGGTCGGTTCATCGCCGTCTCCGGTCAGCTCGCACTCGACGAGGAGGGCCGGCTGGTCGGCCCCGGCGACCCGGCGGCCCAGGCCCGGCAGGTCTTCGAGAACCTCCGGCGCTGCCTCGCGGCCGCCGGCGCGACCTTCGGCGACGTGGTGAAGCTGACGTACTTCGTGACCGACATGGCCCATCTGCCGCACATCCGCACGGTCCGGGAGGAGTTCCTGGGCGCCGACCGTCTCCCCGCGAGCTCCGCCGTCCAGGTCGCGGCCCTGGTCTCTCCCGGATTCCTCATGGAGATCGAGGCGTTCGCCCTCGTCTCGGGAGGGTGACCATGTCCTCGGCTCCCCTCCCCTCGTCCCCTTCCGTCCTGGTACGGGACATGACCGCCGCCGACTGCCGGGCGGTGGCGGGCGTCCGGGTGCGCGGCTGGCAGTGGGCGTACGCCGGACTGGTGCCGCAGACGTACCTCGACGCGATGGACGTCGCCGAGGAGACGGAGCGGCTGCGCGCCCGGTTCGCGGGTGCGGCCGCCGGCGGTATCCACCATCTCGTCGCGGCGCAGGGCGACGAGGTGATCGGCTGGGCCTGCTCCGGTCCGCACCGCGGGGACGGCGCGTCCCCGGGCGAGGCCGAGCTCTACGCCCTGTACGTGCGGCCCGACCGGGTCTCCACGGGGGTGGGCCGGGCGCTTGTCGAGCGGACGCTGCACCTGCTGGGTGCGGACGGGGCGGAATCGGTCGTGCTCTGGGTACTCGAGGGCAACGCCCGGGCCCGTCGCTTCTACGAGCGGGCCGGCTTCGTCCCGGACGGCACGGCCGCGGCGTTCGACGTGGACGGCACGGCCGTGCCCGAAGTGCGCTATGCCAGACGGCTGAGGGCCGAGGCGGCCGCCTCCGACAGACCGGGATGAGTCAGGGCCGCCTCCAGGGCCGGCCGGGCCCGCCGGTCGGCGAGCTCACCGAGTCCCTCGACACAGGCGAGGGCGACGAGGCGGTGCGGGTCCCCCGGCATGAGGCGGCGGCGCAGGGTGGTGAGGAGGGCGGGAACGGACTCGGGGGCGCGGAGCGCGATCAGCAACCGGACGGAGTGCACGGCGTAGGCGACGCGCAGTTCATTGGTGGCGAGGGCGGCCGCCGCGCGGGCGGTGCGGGGGTCGTCGAGCAGTGTCAGGGCGTGCGCGGCGGAGGCGCGGCGTTCGGCGTCCCGATGGTTGAGCAGCAGGACGAGGGGTTCGAAGGCGCGCCGGTCGCCGCGGCAGCCCAGCCGGAACGCGGCGGCTTCGCGCGCCCAGAGCGGACAGTCGGGGGCGGTGAGCACATCGGCCAGTTCGTCGGAGTCGTCCAGGGAGACCAGCCGGTCGAGGGCCGCGGCCGAACCCGCCTCGGAGCGCAGCCGGTCGGTGAGCGAGCGGAGTTCCTCGTCGAGGGGATCCACGTCCATGGCGGCCAGCGTATCGGCGGCGCAGATCACATGCTCCGGCCTTGCCGGAGGTCTGGCGCGCTCGTTACCCGCCGGTTAAGCTCATAAGAGCGCGGGGCACACTCCCCGCCCACTCCCGGTGGCCTGGTGACGCAGCCACCCGGAGGTCCCCCGTTCCGCGAGGACTCGGGGGGATGTCGGTTCGGCAGCCTTGTACGACGTGACTCCGGGACAGAGTCCGTCGCACCGGAGGTCCGCGGTTCTTCCCGGACGCCCGGCCCCTCACCACGACACACAACTCCCGCACGCCGCTCGGCTCTTCGGTATTCCGCAGGCATGTGATGCCCGGTACGCGAAGACGAGGCGCGGTGCGGCTCCCTCCTCAGTCGTCACTCTTTTCTCTGGAGTCCCGTGATGGACACCCCTCTGAACACTGTCGCCGTGGTCGGTCTCGGCACCATGGGCACCGGTATCGCCGAAGTCCTGGCCCGCGCCGGCCGTGAGGTCATCGGCATCGACGTCAGCGAAGCCGCCGCCCGGCAGGCCGTCGCCGCGCTGGAGGCCTCCACCGCCCGCGCCGTGGACCGCGAGCGCATCACCGAGCAGGAACGGCGGGACGTGCTCGCCCGGTTCCGCACCTTCTCCGATCTCCAGGCCGCGGCCGACGCCGACCTGGTCATCGAGGTCGTCCCCGAGTCGTACGAGATCAAGCACCAGGTCTTCGCCGCGCTGGACGGCATCGTCCGCCCGGACGCCATCCTGGCCACCGGCACCAACGCGCTGTCCGTGACCCGGCTCGCCGCCGAGTCCGCACGCCCCGAGCGGGTGCTGGGGCTGCACTTCTTCAATCCCGCCCCGGCGATGAAGCTGGTCGAGATCGTCTCCTCGGTGCTGACCTCCCCGAAGGCCGTCGAAGCCGTCACCGCGCTCGCCCGCGAGCTCGGCAAGGAGCCCGTCTCGGTCGGCGACCGCCCCGGATTCGTCGCCGACGGGCTGCTGTTCGGCTACCTCAACCAGGCCGCGGCGATGTACGAGGCGAACTACGCGTCCCGCGAGGACATCGACTCCGCGATGAAGCTGGGCTGCGGACTGCCCATGGGCCCGCTCGCGCTGCTCGATCTGATCGGCATCGACACGGCCCGTACCGTGCTGGAGGCCATGTACGCGGCCTCGCACGACCGGCTGCACGCGCCGGCCCCGGTCCTCAGGCAGCTCAGCGAGGCCGGACTGACCGGCCGCAAGTCGGGCCGGGGCTTCTACACCTACGAGGCGGCGGGCAGCCCGGTCGTGGTCCGGGACGCCCTGACGCCCCTGGAGCAGGACGAGACGGGCGGCGGCCGGGAGGTCCGCAGCGTCGGCGTCGCCGGCTCCGGCACCATGGCGTCCGGCATCGCCGAGGTCTTCGCCAAGGCCGGCTACGACGTGGTCCTGGCCGCACGCAGCCAGGAGAAGGCGGACACGGCGAAGGCCCGTATCGCGAAGTCCCTCGCCCGCTCGGTGGACAAGGGCCGTTTGACCGCGGAGGCCCGCGACGAGACGCTGGCCCGGATCGCCCCGGCCGGCTCGCTGGACGCGTTCGCCCAGGTCGACCTGGCCGTGGAGGCCGTCGCCGAGGACCTGGAGATCAAGCAGCAGCTCTTCGCGACCCTCGACAAGATCTGCAAGCCGGGCGCGGTGCTCGCCACCACCACGTCCTCGCTGCCCGTGGTCGCCTGCGCCCGCGCCACCTCGCGTCCGCAGGACGTCATCGGCATGCACTTCTTCAACCCCGCCCCGGCGATGAAGCTGGTCGAGGTCGTCCGTACGGTGCTGACCGGCGACGACGTCCACGCCACCGTCCGCGAGGTCACCGCGCGGATCCGCAAGCACCCGGTGGACTGCGGCGACCGCGCCGGGTTCATCGTCAACGCGTTGCTGTTCCCGTACCTCAACAACGCGATCAAGATGGTGCAGGAGCACTACGCCACGATCGACGACATCGACGCGGCGATGAAGCTCGGCGGCGGCTACCCGATGGGCCCGTTCGAGCTCCTCGACGTGGTCGGACTCGACGTCTCGCTCGCCATCGAGAAGGTGCTGCACGCGGAGTTCCGCGACCCGGGTCTGGCGCCCGCGCCGCTGCTGGAGCACCTGGTGGCGGCGGGCTGCCTGGGCCGCAAGACGGGCCGCGGATTCCGCGAGTATGCCCGGCGCTGAGCCGGGGGGCGCGGCCAGGGGAGGGACGGCCGAGGACTGGGGCGGGTTGCTCGAACCTTCGGGCGGCCTGCCCCCGCGGGCGCGGCTTCCCGCCCGTATGCAGTACGTTCGTCACATGTCCCAGCCCGCCACGCCCTCCCGAACGAACGCCGCGCCCGACGCCCCGGAAAGTGCCGCCGGCAGTCGCGCCGCAGCGCAGCGGCTCAAGATGCGCCGGGAACTGGCGGCCGCAGCGATGGAACTGTTCTCGGCGAAGGGGTACGAAGCGACCACCGTCGACGAGATCGCCGCCCGGGCCGGTGTCGCCCGCAGGACGTTTTTCCGCCATTTCCGCTCCAAGGAAGAGGCGATCTTCCCCGACCACGACGACACCCTCGTCCGGGCCGAGGCCGTGCTGAACGCGGCCCCGCCGCACGAGCACCCGCTGGACACCGTCTGCAACGGCATCAAGGAAGTCATGCGGATGTACGCGGCACAGCCCTCGGTGTCCGTGGCCCGCTACAAACTCACCCGCGAGGTACCCACCCTGCGGGAGGCCGAGATCGCCTCGGTGGCCCGCTACGAGCGGCTGTTCACCCGCTACCTCCTCGGCCATTTCGACGAGCACGCCCACCACGACGGCAACGACGATCCGCTGCTGGCGGAGGTGGCCGCATCCGCGGTGGTCACGGCTCACAACCACGTACTGCGCCGCTGGCTGCGGGCCGGCGGCCAGGGCGATGTCGAGGCCCAGCTGGACCACGCCTTCGCGATCGTCCGGGACACCTTCGGCACCGGGATCGGCGCGGGCCGGGCAGGCCGGGCCGCGGCGACGGCCGCGCCCGGGCAGGCGCGCGTCGCCTCCGTGGGCGGGGACAGCGAAGTCCTGGTCACGGTGGCGCGCACCGATGCGCCGCTGGACGAGGTGATGCGCACGATCGAGCAGGCGCTGAAGGACCGGGCGGGCGCGGACCGGCCGTGATCACCGGGCCGTGAACGGCCGACCGGCCGTGGCCGCAGCGCCGCGACGGCGGACCGGCCGTGATCGCCCGGCCGCGCCGGACGACGGCATGAGGCTCCGTACGACCCTGCGGGGGAGCCCGGTGTCCAACCGACGAGCGGAACGTCGCTCGCCGGGAAGCCCTGCCGGACGTGGCGCCCCCGGGCACACCCGCCATTCGACACGCACCACAGCCGGAACCTCCTCGGCGTGACGCAGGGGTGAGCCGCGACCCACGGAACACGGAAAGCATTCGACCGCGCACCTGAAGCAACGGCCGCCTCGTCCGAGGCGGCCGTTGTTGCTCATATGTGCCCCCTGGGTGACATCTGTAAGAAATTCTTGGCACGCAGTGTCTTGCGGGCTGGCACGGGGTGCCATACGTTGATGGTGTCCGGGCGGCCGGCGTGCAGAGCACAGACGTACGCCGGCTGTCCCCACAAGCCACAGGCTTGTGCGCCCGGGCGCCTGCGTCACAGGCAACCTCCGCGCCGACCAAGCGCTGCCACAGCACCACCCCAGCCGAACCGACGGCACACCTCCACCGCAGCACCCGTCCCCCCAGCGTTCCGTGAAAGCGCTTCT
Source organism: Streptomyces sp. NPDC030222 (assembly GCF_055573115.1). Classification (NCBI taxonomy): domain Bacteria; kingdom Bacillati; phylum Actinomycetota; class Actinomycetes; order Kitasatosporales; family Streptomycetaceae; genus Streptomyces; species Streptomyces sp. NPDC030222. The sequence goes on along the minus strand of NZ_JBVICA010000014.1, from coordinate 96,189 downwards.
CACCCGGCCCCCGGTCCGGGGAGACCCCCTGGAGGCAACACCGTGAAGGAAATCCTGGACGCGATCCAGTCGCCGGACTCCACGTCCGCCGACTTCGCCAACCTGCCACTCCCCGAGTCCTACCGCGCGGTGACCGTGCACAAGGACGAGACGGAGATGTTCGCGGGCCTCACCACCCGCGAGAAGGACCCGCGCAAGTCGCTCCACCTCGACGAGGTGCCCCTGCCCGAACTCGGCCCGGGCGAGGCCCTGGTCGCGGTCATGGCCAGCTCGGTCAACTACAACTCGGTGTGGACCTCGATCTTCGAGCCGCTGTCCACCTTCGGCTTCCTGGAGCGCTACGGTCGGCTTTCCGAACTCACCAAGCGCCACGATCTGCCGTACCACATCATCGGCTCCGACCTCGCGGGCGTCGTGCTGCGCACCGGCACCGGCGTCAACGCCTGGAAGCCCGGTGACGAGGTCGTCGCGCACTGCCTGTCCGTCGAACTGGAGTCCTCGGACGGCCACAACGACACGATGCTCGACCCGGAGCAGCGCATCTGGGGCTTCGAGACCAACTTCGGCGGCCTGGCCCAGATCGCCCTGGTCAAGTCGAACCAGCTGATGCCCAAGCCGAAGCACCTCAGCTGGGAGGAGGCGGCGGCCCCGGGCCTGGTCAACTCCACCGCCTACCGCCAGCTGGTCTCCCAGAACGGCGCCGGCATGAAGCAGGGCGACAACGTCCTGATCTGGGGCGCCAGCGGAGGCCTCGGCTCCTACGCCACGCAGTTCGCGCTGGCCGGCGGCGCCAACCCGATCTGTGTCGTCTCCAGCGAGCAGAAGGCGGACATCTGCCGCTCGATGGGCGCCGAGGCGATCATCGACCGCAACGCCGAGGGCTACAAGTTCTGGAAGGACGAGCACACCCAGGACCCGAAGGAGTGGAAGCGCTTCGGCAAGCGCATCCGTGAGCTCACCGGCGGCGAGGACGTCGACATCGTCTTCGAGCACCCGGGCCGTGAGACCTTCGGCGCGTCCGTGTACGTCACCCGCAAGGGCGGCACCATCGTCACCTGCGCCTCCACCTCGGGCTACAACCACGAGTACGACAACCGCTACCTGTGGATGTCGCTGAAGCGGATCATCGGCTCGCACTTCGCCAACTACCGCGAGGCATGGGAGGCCAACCGCCTGATCGCCAAGGGCAAGATCCACCCCACCCTGTCGAAGGTCTACTCCCTGGAGGAGACCGGCCAGGCCGCCTACGACGTGCACCGCAACCTCCACCAGGGCAAGGTCGGCGTGCTCTGCCTCGCCCCCGAGGAGGGCCTGGGCGTGCGCGACGATGAGATGCGCGCCAAGCACATCGACGCCATCAACCGCTTCCGGAACATCTGAGGTCGTCGATGACAGAGCGTCAGAAGGACCGGCCGTGGCTCATGCGGACGTACGCCGGTCACTCGACCGCCGAGGCGTCCAACGAGCTGTACCGGCGCAACCTCGCCAAGGGGCAGACCGGTCTGTCGGTCGCCTTCGACCTGCCGACCCAGACCGGCTACGACCCGGACCACATCCTCGCCCGCGGCGAGGTCGGCCGGGTCGGGGTCCCGGTCTCGCACCTCGGTGACATGCGCCGGCTGTTCCAGGAGATCCCCCTGGAGCAGATGAACACCTCGATGACCATCAACGCCACCGCCATGTGGCTGCTGGCGCTCTACCAGGTGGTCGCGGAGGAGCAGGGTGCGGACATCACCCGGCTCCAGGGCACGACGCAGAACGACATCGTCAAGGAATACCTGTCGCGCGGCACCCACGTCTTCCCGCCGGGGCCCAGTCTGCGTCTGACCACCGACATGATCACCTACACGGTGGCCAACATCCCCAAGTGGAACCCGATCAACATCTGCTCGTACCACCTCCAGGAGGCCGGCGCCACGCCGGTCCAGGAGATCTCGTACGCGATGTCCACGGCCATCGCCGTGCTGGACGCGGTGCGGGACAGCGGCCAGGTGCCCGAGGAGAAGTTCGGGGACGTCGTCGCCCGTATCTCGTTCTTCGTGAACGCGGGCGTCCGCTTCATCGAGGAGATGTGCAAGATGCGCGCCTTCGGCCGCATCTGGGACCGCGTCACGCGGGAGCGGTACGGCATCGAGAACGCCAAGCAGCGCCGCTTCCGCTACGGCGTCCAGGTCAACTCGCTCGGCCTGACCGAGGCGCAGCCGGAGAACAACGTCCAGCGCATCGTCCTGGAGATGCTGGCCGTGACCCTGTCCAAGGACGCCCGGGCGCGTGCCGTGCAGCTCCCCGCCTGGAACGAGGCCCTCGGCCTGCCCCGGCCCTGGGACCAGCAGTGGTCGCTGCGCATCCAGCAGGTGCTCGCGCACGAGTCGGACCTGCTGGAGTACGACGACATCTTCGCGGGTTCGCACGTCATCGAGGCCAAGGTGGACGCCCTGGTCACCGAGTGCCTGGCGGAGATCGAGCGGATCCAGGGGATGGGCGGCGCCATGGCGGCCGTCGAGTCCGGATACCTCAAGGCGCAGCTGGTCTCCTCGCATGCCGAGCGGCGGGCCCGGATCGAGGCCGGCGAGGAGAAGATCGTCGGCGTCAACTGCTTCGAGTCGACCGAGCCCAACCCGCTCACCGCGGACCTCGACACGGCGATCATGACGGTCGACCCGGCGAACGAGGCCCGTGTGGTGGCCAAGCTCCACGAGTGGCGGGACAACCGCGACGAGGCCCGCGCCCAGGAGGCCCTGGCCGTCCTCAAGGCCACGGCCGCCGGCACCGGCAACCTGATGCCGGCCACCCTGGAGTGCGCCCGGGCGGGAGTCACCACGGGCGAGTGGGCGTGGGCGCTGCGCGACGTCTTCGGCGAGTTCCGGGCGCCCACCGGTGTGTCGTCCGCGCCGGTGGCGGTGCCCGCCGAGGCGGGGACCCCGCTGGCGATCGTCCGTGACAAGGTCGCCAGGACCGCGGAGGAGCTGGGCTCCGGCCGGCTGCGGCTGCTGGTCGGCAAGCCGGGCCTGGACGGCCACTCCAACGGTGCCGAGCAGATCGCCGTCCGGGCCCGCGACGCCGGGTTCGAAGTTGTCTACCAGGGCATCCGGCTCACACCGGAGCAGATCGTGAACGCCGCCCTCGCCGAGGACGTGCACTGCGTCGGGCTGTCGATCCTGTCCGGCTCGCACGCCGAGCTGGTGCCGGACGTGCTGAACCGGCTGCGCGAGGCGGGTGCCCCGGACATCCCGGTGATCGCGGGAGGGATCATCCCCCAAAGCGACGCCGAGGACCTGAAGCGTGCGGGTGTGGCCGCCGTCTTCACACCGAAGGACTTCGGTATCACGGAGATCATCGGACGTATCGTCGACGAGATCCGGAAAGCGAACAAGCTCGACCCTCTGGAGGTCCCCGCATGAGCACGCCTGCCCACCCGTCTCCCACCACCGCCCTTGCGGGGAGCGGCTCCGCCGCGCACCTTCCGTCTCCGGTCAACCGCCTGCGCCCCCGGCGCTCCTGCCTGGCCGTGCCCGGCTCCAACCCGCGCTTCCTGGAGAAGGCCCAGGGCCTGCCGGCCGACCAGGTCTTCCTCGACCTCGAGGACGCCTGCGCGCCGCTCGCCAAGCCGGAAGCCCGGCACACCATCGTGAAGTTCCTGAACGAGGGCGACTGGACCGGCAAGACGCGGGTCGTGCGGGTCAACGACTGGACGACCCACTGGACGTACCGGGACGTCGTCACGGTCGTCGAGGGCGCCGGCCAGAACCTCGACTGCATCATGCTGCCGAAGGTCCAGGACGCCGAGCAGATCGTCGCCCTCGACCTGCTGCTCACCCAGATCGAGAAGACGATGGGCTTCGAGGTCGGCAAGATCGGCATCGAGGCGCAGATCGAGAACGCCCAGGGCCTGAACAACGTCAACGCGATCGCCCAGGCGTCCCCGCGGGTGGAGACGATCATCTTCGGCCCGGCCGACTTCATGGCGTCCATCAACATGAAGTCGCTGGTCGTGGGCGAGCAGCCGCCCGGCTACCCGGCGGACGCCTACCACTACATCCTGATGAAGATCCTGATGGCCGCCCGCGCCAACAACCTCCAGGCGATCGACGGCCCCTACCTCCAGATCCGCAACATCGACGGCTACCGCGAGGTCGCGCAGCGCGCCGCGGCGCTCGGCTTCGACGGCAAGTGGGTGCTGCACCCGGGCCAGGTCGAGGCGTCCAACGAGATCTTCTCGCCCTCCCAGGAGGACTACGACCACGCCGAGCTGATCCTGGACGCGTACGACTACTGCACTTCCGAGGCGGGCGGCAAGAAGGGCTCGGCGATGCTCGGCGACGAGATGATCGACGAGGCCAGCCGCAAGATGGCCCTGGTCATCGCCGGCAAGGGCCGCGCCGCGGGTATGCAGCGCACCAGCAAGTTCGAGATCCCGGAGGCCTGAGCATCATGCAGTTCGGACGCACCTACGAGGAGTTCGAGGTCGGGGCCGTCTACAAGCACTGGCCCGGGAAGACGGTCACCGAGTACGACGACCACCTCTTCTGTCTGCTCACCATGAACCACCACCCCCTCCACATGGACGTGAACTATGCGGAGAAGACGACGGACTTCGGCAGGAACGTCGTCGTGGGCAACTACATCTACTCGCTGCTGCTCGGCATGTCGGTGCCGGACGTCTCGGGCAAGGCGATCGCCAACCTGGAGATCGAGTCGCTGAAGCACGTGGCGCCGACCTTCCACGGCGACACGATCTACGGCGAGACCACGGTCCTGGACAAGTGGCCCTCCAAGTCCAGGAACGACCGTGGCATCGTCCACGTCGAGACCAAGGGCTACAAGCAGGACGGCACCCTCGTCTGCGTCTTCCGGCGCAAGGTGATGGTCCCGACCGAGACGTACATCAAGGAGCGCGGCGGCGAGCAGCCGGGCCGCCCGGAGCCGAAGCAGCAGGAGAAGTAGTCATGGCCCGACTCGCCCAGACCCACGGTCTGACCGAGGTCCAGCAGGAGATCCTGAGCACCGTCCGGGACTTCGTGGACAAGGAGATCATTCCGGTCGCGACCGAGCTGGAGCACCGCGACGAGTACCCCCAGCAGATCGTGGACGGGCTCAAGGAGCTCGGCGTCTTCGGTCTGATGATCCCCGAGGAGTACGGGGGCCTGGGCGAGTCGCTGCTCACGTACGCGCTGTGCGTGGAGGAGATCGCGCGCGGCTGGATGAGCGTCTCCGGCATCATCAACACGCACTTCATCGTCGCGTACATGCTCAAGCAGCACGGTACGCAGGAACAGAAGGACTACTTCCTTCCGCGGATGGCCGCCGGTGAGGTCCGGGGCGCCTTCTCGATGTCCGAGCCGGGCCTCGGCTCGGACGTGTCGGCCATCACGTCGAAGGCGGTGAAGGACGGCGACGAGTACGTCCTGAACGGCCAGAAGATGTGGCTGACGAACGGCGGCACGTCGACCCTGGTGGCCGTTCTCGTCCGGAGTGACGAAGGACACCCCGAGGGTACGGCCCCGCACAAGTCGATGACGACCTTCCTGATCGAGAAGGAGCCCGGCTTCGGAGAGGTCCGGCCCGGCCTCACCATCCCGGGCAAGATCGAGAAGATGGGCTACAAGGGCGTCGACACGACCGAGCTCATCATGGACGGACTGCGCATTCCGTCCAATCGCGTCCTCGGCGGGGTCACCGGCCGAGGGTTTTACCAAATGATGGACGGCGTCGAGGTCGGCCGGGTGAACGTCGCCGCCCGTGGCTGCGGGGTCGCGCAGCGCGCCTTCGAGCTGGGCGTCTCGTACGCCCAGCAGCGCCACACCTTCGGCAAGCCGATCGCGCAGCACCAGGCGATCCAGTTCAAGCTGGCCGAGATGGCTACCAAGGTCGAGGCCGCCCATGCCATGATGGTGAACGCAGCGCGCAAAAAGGACTCCGGGGAGCGAAACGACCTGGAGGCAGGGATGGCGAAGTACCTCGCCTCCGAATACTGCAAGGAAGTCGTCGAGGACGCCTTCCGGATCCACGGCGGCTACGGCTTCTCCAAGGAGTACGAGATCGAGCGCCTCTACCGCGAGGCCCCGATGCTGCTGATCGGCGAGGGTACCGCCGAGATCCAGAAAATGATCATTGGGCGCCGACTGCTCGAGGAATACCGATTCCAGGGGTAAATGTCTTGTTTGGGTTGATACGGCCGCGAAGAAGATCACACCCAGTCATCTTCTTCCGGCCGTCGACTCGACTTCTGGCTTACCCAGTTGTCACCCGTAACCGATAGCATCGCCGGAAAAGCCGCCGTCCCCCGTCAGAGTGCGGCCTCATCCGCTACGAAGGTCATCCATGCCCCACAGCCAAACCTCTGCACCTCGCGGCCGCGTCCGCCTCGCGCGCGGAGCATCGCCGTGGCTCCTGCCGACCGTCGCCACCGCAGCTCTCAGCCTGGCTCGCGCGCGCCGCTCCAAGGGAGCCGCGGCCCTCGCCGTGCCCACCACCGCGCTCGCGGCGGGCATGCTGTGGTTCTTCCGCGACCCCGAGCGTGAGATCGCCCAGGGCCGCGTCATCTCCCCGGCCGACGGTGTGGTGCAGAGCATCATGCCGTGGAAGGACGGACGCACCCGCGTCGCGATCTTCATGAGCCCTCTGAACGTCCACGTCAACCGCGCCCCCCTGGCCGGCACCGTGACGTCCGTGGAGCACATCCCCGGCGGCTTCGTCCCGGCGTTCAACAAGGAGAGCGAGAACAACGAGCGCGTCGTCTGGCACTTCGACACCGAGCTCGGCGACATCGAGATGGTGCAGATCGCCGGAGCAGTCGCCCGGCGCATCGTGCCGTACCTGCCGCAGGGCACCAAGGTGGAGCAGGGCGAGCGCATCGGCCTGATCCGCTTCGGCTCCCGCGTCGACATCTACCTCCCGGAGGGCGTCGAGGTGGCGGTCGAGGTCGGCCAGAAGACCGTCGCGGGGGTGACCCGAATTGACCGTGACTGATCCTGAGACACCGGCCGCCGGCTGGGCGCCGGAGGCCGAGTCCGACACGGACGACGACGGCGAGGAGATGCCGCTGTCGCTCAGGCTGTCGATAGCGGACACCCTGACGCTCGGCAACGCGACCTGCGGATTCATGGCGGTGTACTTCACCACCACCGGAATCCTCATCCCGCACCTCACCGGCAGCGACGAGACCGGCATGGCCCGGCACTCCGCCGCGACCGCGGTGATCCTCATGCTGTGCGCCGCCGTCTTCGACCTGTTCGACGGGCTCGTCGCGCGGAAGCTGCGCAGCTCGCCGATGGGCGCGGAGCTGGACAACCTCTCCGACCTGATCAGCTTCGGGCTCGCCCCGGCGTACTTCGTGCTGGTCTACGGCATGGTCGCGGACGACGCCCACCAGCGGGTGTCGGCGCTGGCCGCGATCGTGGTGCTGCTCGCCGTGGTCCTGCGCCTGGCGAGATTCTCGTGCGTCACGATGAAGGACGGCATGTTCCAGGGCATGCCGAGCCCCTTCGGCGCGCTCACGGTCGTCTCGATCGTGCTGCTCGAGCTCCCGTTCCCGCCCACCCTGCTCGCGATCATCGGTGTCGCCTGGCTCATGGTGAGCCGGGTCGAGTACCCGAAGCCGCGGGGTGTGCTCGCGGTGGCCATGCTCAGCTGGATCGTCTCCGCGATGGGTCTGCTGGCGGCCTGGGCGTTCGATGCGCCCGGCGGTCAGCTGCTGCTCCAGACGGGCTGCGCGCTGCAGATCGTCCTCGCGGCGACCATCCCGCTCTTCGCCACGGCCCGCCGCGTCAACACCTTCCGCGACAACCGTCGCGAGGCTCGCGCGGCGGCGTCCCAGCTGCCGTAACGCTTCACTGCGCCACGAAGGCCCCGGACCGGGAAGGTCCGGGGCCTTGGTGCGTCCGGGACTCGCTTCTCCCGTTTCGCGGTCCGCGGTCCGCACACCGACTTGGTTCGCCGGACCGGTCGGTCGGCCCGGCCTGGCCCTGCCAGGGAGGAGGCGCGGCAGACGGGCAGCCGGGGCGCCCGGAATCCGGCGGCCGTCTGGCCGGTACCCCCGGGGTCCGACCAGCCGACCCTTCGTGCACTCGGGCCCGGGTCCGGTCCGGTCCGGTCCGGTCCGGTCCGGTCCGGTGGGAGCAAAACCCGGGGCCGGTGCCGCGGGGGCCGAGATCAGCTCAGGAAGTCGCGGGCGATGTTCTCCGCCTGGCGCTCCAGGAGAGGGCCGGCCTCGGCGATGCACCGCGCGGTGTCGGGCTCCAGCTCGGTGAGGGGGTAGGCGCGGCGGATGCCCGCGCGGCCCAGCGCCTCCGGCGGCAGCGCAAGACGGCCGCAGACCGCGACGACCTCGACGCCCGCCGTGCGGGCCGCCGCCGCGACCCCCGCGGGGGCCTTGCCGTGCAGGGTCTGCTCGTCCAGCGAGCCCTCTCCGGTGATCACCAGCGTGGCGCGTTCCAGCGCGGCGGCGAAGCCGAGGATGTCGAGCATCACCTCGATGCCGGGCCGGAAGTCCGCGCCGAGGCCGACGAGCGCCCCGTACCCGATGCCGCCCGCAGCGCCCGCGCCGGGCGCCGCGGCGCACTCGGCGGCCCTGGGTCCGACGGCCTTCTCCAGGACCGTGGCGTAGTGGGCGAGCGCCGCGTCCAGGACGGCGACGTCCTCCGGCGTGGCGCCCTTCTGCGGGCCGAAGACGGCTGGCGCGCCGCTGGGACCGGTGAGCGGGTTGTCGACGTCGCTGGCGAGGACGAGCCGTACGTCGCGGAAGCGTTCGTCGAGGCCGGACAGATCCGCCGTCGCCAGATCGCGCAGCGCTCCCCCGCCGGGCCGGACGGGCCGGCCGTCCGCGTCCAGGAACCGCGCGCCGAGGGCCGCCAGCATGCCCGCCCCGCCGTCGGTGGTGGCACTGCCGCCGACCCCGAACACGATGGCGCGGGCGCCCGCGTCGAGCGCCGCGCACAGCAGCTCGCCGGAGCCGTACGTGGTGGCGGTGAGCGGCGCGAAGACGCCTTCGGTGAGGTGCTGGAGGCCGGATGCCTCGGCCATCTCCACGACCGCCGTGGTGCCGCGCAGTGCGAAGGCTGCGGTCAGCCGTTCCCCGAGCGGCCCGGTGACCGGTACCTCCCGGCGTTCGAATCCCGCGGCCACCGCCGCGGCGACCGTGCCGTCGCCGCCGTCGGCGACGGGCAGGGTGTCGACGTCGAGGCCGGGAACAACCCGCCGCAGCCCCGCCGTCACCCGCTCCGCGACCTGCACGGCCGTGAGCGAGCCTTTGAACTTGTCCGCCGCGACGAGCACCCGCGCGGCGGTCGCTGCTCCGTTCGTCACTTGCCATCCCTTGCTTCCGAACAGGCAGTCGCGCCGACCCGACCCTATCGGGCGAACCGGTCGTCTGCCCATGGGCAGACGGAGACGGGAGGGAGCCGGCCGCCGCGGACGGCGGCACCCGGCTACTCCGGGAGGGCCTCGCCCCCGGCGCCGTAGAGCTGGTGGACGGTCCGTCCGCCGTCGCCCATGGGCACGCTGATGTGCTCGGCGACGTCCTCCAGGAGGTCGACGTCACCCGTGGCCAGCAGCGGCCCGTTCACCTCCAGGGCCTGGGCGGCGGGTCCGCCCGCCGCCAGGACTGCGGGCGCCACCGCGAGGCCCACCGCCAGGACCCTCAGGCCACGCCTCATGCGTCGCTCCCCTCGACTGCCGGGCGATGCACCGCCTGCTCCCGGATCCGCCACGCCAATGTGCCACGCCGCCGCAGGTGAAAGCGGGTAGAACCCCCTCATGACCGCTGAAGGCACCCGTACGAGCGACCAGATCCTCGGTGGCTGGCTGGGCAGGATCGCCGGCAACATGCTCGGCAAGCCCGTGGAGCGCGGCGACTACTGGACCAGGGACCGGATCGACCGCTACCTGCGTCTCACGGACGCCCTGCCGCTGACCGACTACCTGCCGGAACCACCGCCCGGGGCGGACGGCTTCGAACTGCGGCCGGAGTGGCGGGAGTGCGTGCGCGGCCGGATCCGCGGGAGCTGCCGTGACGACGACGTGGACTACGCGGTCCTGGGGCTGCACCTGCTGGAGGCGCACGGCCCGGAGTTCACCACCGAACAGGTCGGCGACCTCTGGCTGCTGCGACTGCCCTACCTCCAGACGTTCACGGCCGAGCGGGCCGCCTACCGGAACCTCGCGAACGGCCTCAGACCGCCGCTCACCGCCACGTACGACAATCCGTACCAGGAGTGGATCGGCGCGCTCATCCGCGCCGACGTCTTCGGCTGGACCTCTCCCGGCGACCCGCGGCGCGCCGCCTCGCTGGCCCGCCGCGACGCCGTCCTGTCGCACACCGGCAACGGCGTGTACGCGGCGATGTGGGCTGCAGCGCTGATCGCCGCGGCCTTCACCGCCGACGGTCCGCGCGCCGCCCTGGACGCGGCGCTGGACCGCATCCCGGCGAGCTGCCGACTCGCCCGCGCGGTCCGGCACACCGTCGCGCTCCACGAGTCGGGGACGACCTGGGAGGCGACGCTCACCGAGCTGGAGGCCGAGACCGGCCGGCTGGGCTGGATCCACGCCGTGCCGAACGCCGCCGTGATCACCGCCGGACTGCTCTACGGCGAGGGCGACTTCACCCGCACGATCGCACTCACCGTGCGCGGAGGTCTCGACACGGACTCCAACGGGGCGACCGCCGGTTCGGTCGCGGGGGTGCTCTGCGGGGCGTCGGCGATCCCCGCGCAGTGGACGGAGCCGCTGGAGGACCGGGTGCGGAGCGCGGTGTTCGGATTCGACGGCGCGCGCATCGGCGAACTGGCCGAGCGAACCGCCGCCTTGGCCGCTCCGGTCCCGGTGACGGCGGCGCCCCGTACAGTGGCGGGGTGACTACGGACAACGCCATGTACGCCGCGTACATCGCCGGGCTCCCTCGGGTGCTGGCCGGCGCCGCCGCGATCTTCCGTGACGCCCGGGGGCGGGTGCTGCTCGTGGAGCCGAACTACCGCGAGGGCTGGGCACTGCCGGGCGGCACCGTCGAGTCGGACACCGGCGAGGCCCCCCGGCAGGCCGCCCGTCGTGAGACGGCGGAGGAGATCGGCCTCGACCTGGAGCTCGGCGCGCTCCTCGCGGTGGACTGGGTGCGCGGGCCGGGGCGGCCGCCGCTCGTGGCGTACGCCTACGACGGCGGGGTGCTGTCGGACGAGCAGTTCAAGGCGATCCGGCTCCAGGAGGAGGAGCTGCTGTCGTGGCGGCTGGTGCCACGCTCGGAGATCACCGCCCATCTGCCCGGCGCGCTCGGACGGCGGGTCCTGGCCGCGCTGGACGCGCTGGACGCGGGCACCGGCCCGGTGGAGCTGGAGGACGGCCGTCATGTGGGGTTCACCCCTGCGGGTCCTGCGTCCTGACCTCACCCGCTCGTGGTTCCTCCTCACGGGCGGCCGTCCTGGCCTTGGTGCGATGGCCGCGCGCAATGTAGTCGCGCACTACGAGTTCGACGGCGTCCTGGGGGCTGCCCACACCGGCCAGCACCATGACTTCCACGACGAGTTCGGCATCCAGAGTGACAGTCACCTCGGCCATGCCGACGACGTCGTCACCGGCAATATCGACTCGCCCTGGCCCGACCGGAATGCGTGTCCGCCGGCACCGGACGTGGCTGCCCCCTACGACCGTCACCGCACCCCCGGCAACCGCGCGGATGGTCACGGTGCCCCCTCGTGCGCCCCGCGGGCCGCTACCCCTGTGTGGCGCCACCTTCCAGCGTCCCGGACATCCCGCTGCCAGGAGACGGATACCCCTGGCCTTCGCCAACCAGCGCAGACGGGTGGAGACGGGGCTCACCCCGATATCCGTTCGCCCCGAGCAGGCATACGTCCTACTCTCGGCCCATGAAAAGGCCCCTCGTCGCCATCCTCAGTGGCGCAGGCATCTCCACCGATTCCGGGATCCCCGACTATCGCGGCCCGAACGGGCTGTGGCGGCGGGATCCCGAGGCCGAGAAGCGTGTCACCTACGAGTACTACATGGGCGACCCCGAAATACGGCGGCGCGCCTGGCAGATGCGGCGCAGGAACCGCACGCTCCAGGCCGAGCCGAACGCCGCGCACCGGGCCGTGGCCGAACTGGAGCGCTCCGGAGTGCCGGTCCGGGTGATCACGCAGAACGTGGACGGGCTGCACCAGCTCGCCGGAATGCCCGCCCGCAAAGTGCTCGAACTGCACGGCACCGCCCGTCGTGTCGTGTGCACGAAGTGCCACGCCCGCGGGCCCATGGAGGACGCCATCGCCCGGGTCGAGGCCGGCGAGGACGATCCACCGTGCCTGGAGTGCGGCGGGATCCTGAAGTCTGCGACGGTGCTGTTCGGCGAGCGCCTCGACCCGGTCGTGCTCGGTGAGGCGGTCGCCATCACCAAGGCCTGCCAGGTCTTCATCGCCGTCGGCTCCAGCCTCCAGGTCCAGCCCGCCGCCGGCCTCGTGGGTCTGGCCGCCGACCACGGCGCACGGCTGGTCATCGTCAACGCCGAACCGACGCCGTACGACGAACGAGCCGACGAGATCATCCGCGAGCCCATCGGCGCGGCCCTGCCCGAACTGCTCGGCCGGCTAGGCGCTGAGAGCGAGTGGAACGGGCAGGCAGGATCTCCCTCCGACACGCAAAGGCGAGTGCGCGACGCATGAGTCGGCGCCGGGCCGGCCATGGCAACAGACAGGCAGTGAAGGGCACTTCCGCCTGAAGTCGGCCGGCGTCGCGGTGATCCGACGGCCGCGCGCCCCCGCGCCGTCGTGGTCGGCCCGTGCTCCACAGTGATCCCGGCCGACTCGCCGGCCGGGATCACTGTGGGGCACGGGGCCAGGGGGTGTCCGGTGGAGCATGGCCGGGCCGACGCCGTACGACGGGCTCGCGGACGAGGTGATCCGCGAGCCGATCGGTACGGCGCTTCCCCCAACTGCCGGGCGGTCTCCGGGCGGCGGCGGCGTGGAGACGGATTCCTAGAACAGTACGGAGTCCGCGGAGGCGCCGCGTTCGAAGGCCAGCAGCCGCTGCTTGCGTTCGAGGCCGCCGCCGTAGCCGGTGAGGCCGCCGTTCGCGCCGATGACGCGGTGGCAGGGCACGATGATGCCGATCGGGTTCCGGCCGTTGGCGAGTCCGACGGCGCGGGAGGCGCCCGGTTTGCCGAGGGATTCGGCGAGTTCGCCGTAGGACCGGGTCTCGCCGTACGGGATCTTCCGCAGCCCGTCCCAGACACTGCGCTGGAACGGCGTGCCGTTCATGCGCAACGGCAGGTCGAACTCGGTGAGTTCGCCGGAGAAGTAGGCCTCCAGCTGGCGGATCACATCGCCGAAGGGACGGGGGTCCGGTTCGCCGAAGGTCTCCTCGGGCGGGCGGTGGCGCTGCTCGGTCATGTACAGCCCGCAGAGGACGCCGTCTGTGGCGACCAGGGTCAGCGGACCGCAGGGGCTGTCGGCGACCGTGTGCTGCTTCGTCATGGGCGGGTCTCCTTACGCGGGGAGGCGGTTGATCGGATGGTCGTCGGTCGCCCACAGGTACTGGACGGCGTAGGCCCGCCAGGGGCGCCAGGCGGTGGCGCGGGCGGTGAGCGCCGCCGGGGTGGACGGCAGACCGAGTTCCTGTGCGGCGCGCCGCACACCGAGGTCGGTGGGCAGGAACGCGTCGGGGTCGCCGAGGGCGCGCATCGCGATGGCCTCGACGGTCCAGGGCCCGAAGCCGGGGAGCGCGGCGAGCCGGGCGCGCGCCCGCTCCCAGTCGCTGCCGATGCCGAGCTGGAGGGTGCCGTCGGCGAGCGCCGTCACCAGGGTGGTGAGGGTCTTCCGCCGGGTGCCGGGGAGGGCGAGCGTCTCGGGGTCGAGGGCGGCCAGCGCCTCCGGTGCCGGGAAGAGGTGGGTGAGATCGCCCTCGGGGTCGTCGACCGGCACCCCGTGGGCCGTGACGAGCCGGGCCGCGTGGGTGCGGGCCGCAGCGGTGGACACCTGCTGGCCGAGTACGGCGCGTACGGCGAACTCGGCGGCGTCGACGCTGCCGGGGACGCGGCGGCCGGGGGCCTTGGCGACGAGCGGGGCGAGCAGCGGGTCGGTGCTCAGGCGTTCGTCGACGGCGGTGGGGTCGGCGTCGAGATCGAGCATGCGGCGGCAGCGGCTGATGGCCACGGTGAGATCGCGTGCGTCGGTGAGCGACAGCCGGCACGCGATGTGGTCGGGCCGTGGGGTGAGGGCGACGATGCCGTGGCCGTGCGGCAGGCCGAGGGTGCGCCGGTACGCGCCGTCGCGCCACTCCTCGACGCCGGGGACGGCGGTGGCGGCGAGGTGGCCGAAGAGGTTGTCCGGGGTGAGCGGGGCCCGGAACGGAAGTCTGAGGGAGATCACTCCCGGGGTGGCGGCGGCGGTCCCGCGGGCGGCGCGGGCGCGCAGTTCGCTGGGCGACAGCGCGAACACCTCTCGGACGGTGTCGTTGAAGGCCCGGATCGAGGCGAAGCCGGCCGCGAAGGCGATGTCGGCCATGGGGAGGGCGGTCGTCTCGATGAGCAGCCGGGCCGTCTGGGCGCGCTGGGCGCGGGCGAGGGCGAGCGGCCCGGCGCCGAGTTCGGCGAGCAGCTGGCGTTCGATCTGCCGGGTGGAGTAGCCGAGCCGGACGGCGAGTCCGGGGACGCCCTCGCGGTCGACCACGCCGTCGTGGATGAGGCGCATCGCGCGGGCCACGGTGTCCGCGCGGGCGTTCCACTCCGGGGAACCGGGGCTGGTGTCGGGGCGGCATCGTTTGCAGGCCCGGAAGCCGGCCCGCTGGCAGGCCGCCGCGCTGGGCAGGAACGTCATGTTCTCCGGCTTGGGCGGCACCGCGGGGCAGCTCGGACGGCAGTAGATGCGGGTGGTCAGGACGGCGGTGAAGAACCAGCCGTCGAAGCGGGAGTCCTTCGACTGCACGGCACGTACGCAGCGCTCTGTGTCGGTGTGCATGCCTCAATGATCCGGCAGCGGAGCGTCGAGGACTGGCGGGAATCCGACATCAAGGTTCTCCTGTCAGGGCGGACGCGAATTCCCTGCGCGATGCACCGATGACGTCCTCCGGGCGGCGCAACAGGATTGTCATGATCACGCGACAGACGCGGCTCGGGCCTCGGCGACGCCCTCACCGGCTGCTACGTTCTGCGTCGACCACACACGAGTGGCCCACCGGGGGCCGCCCGGCGCAGGGGGACACCATGGCAGCAGCATCCCGTATCGGCGCGACCCGCCGCAGACCCGCCGGGGCGCGCCCAGCCCGGCTCGCACTCGCAGCCGCAGCCGTCGGCGTGCTGGCCCTGACCGGATGCGGCAGGGGCTCCGGCGCGGACGCCGCACCGGTGACGGGCACGGACCGGGGCGTCTCGGCCGCGCCCGCCGGGGACGCACCGGGCGCCCCCGCCGCCTCCGCCGGCGCGGCCTCCGGGGGCGGCGCATCCGGTTCCGCCGGAACCACCGGCGGCGCATCTGCGGGGGCCTCCGGCGGTGCCAAGGCGCCCGCCAAGTCCACCCCGGCCAAGAGCGCCGGCAGCACCGACACCGAGGGCGAGCCCCAGTGCGAGGAGCAGCGGGCCGTCGAGGACGAGGTCCTGCTGCGCGGCCACACCGTCAAGGGCGACAAGCCGTACCTCACCGTGGAGCGCGGCTTCCGGGGCTGCCCCTCGCACCCGGGTGAGGAACAGCCCTTCGTCACCACGGGCGTGCAGGAGAGCAAGGAGCTCGACGTTGCGGCGGGCATCATGGCCCGGAACCCGGTCGTCGAGTCGGACACCGACCTGCGCGTCGGCGTGCAGGAACTCCTGGACTGGGTGAAGGCCCACCCGGACACGGACGTGGTGTTCCGCTTCGAGAGCAATGCCGCCGGGATGATCACGGGCCTCACCCAGGTATCGGCCTGACGGCTCGGGGCCCGGCCGGTTCTGGTCTGCGGCGGCGGAATCCCGGCCGGTCCGGGGCCCTCACTCGCGAGACCCGGCTCGCGGCGCCCCTCCGGTTCAGCGCATCCGCGCCTCGAACGCCGCGTACGCGGGCTCGTCGAACAGGACGAAGCGCACTTCTTCCACGGCGGTGTCCGTGCCACGCACCGTCTCGACGGCGATACGGGCGCCGTCGTCCATCGGCCAGCCGTAGACACCCGTGGAGATCGCCGGGAAGGCGACCGTACGGGCTCCCAGCTCGTCGGCGACCCGCAGCGACTCCCGGTAGCAGGAGGCGAGCAGCTCCGAGCGGTCCTCCTGACCGGACCACACGGGGCCGACGGTGTGGATCACCCACTGGGCGTCGAGTTTCCCGGCGGTGGTGGCGACAGCCTGCCCTGTGGGCAGACCCCTTCCATACCGGGAGGCGCGCAGGGCACGGCAGGCCTCCAGGATCTCCGGGCCGCCGCGGCGGTGGATGGCCCCGTCGACCCCTCCCCCGCCGAGCAGGGAGGAGTTCGCCGCGTTGACGACGGCCTCGACCTGCTGCCGGGTGATGTCGCCTCTGACGAGCACGATCTCGGTCATGGTTTCACCTTACGCAGGTGCCGCCATACGGCCTTGGCCGCGTGGTGGCCCGACATGCCGTGCACTCCGGGGCCGGGCGGGGTGGCCGAGGAGCAGATGAACACGGAGGGGTGGGGCGTGGCGTACGGGACGCGGGCGAGCCGGGGGCGGATCACGGTCTGGAGCCCGGCGAAGGCGCCGCAGGCGATGTCGCCGTCGACGTAGTTGGCATTGCGCACCGCGAGCCGGGGCGGGCCGGCCACCGCACGGGCCAGGACGAGGTCCCGGAAGCCGGGCGCGAAGCGCTCGATCTGCCGCTCGACGACCTCGGTGGCGTCGCCCTCCCAGCCGGCCGGGACGTGCCCGTACGCCCAGAACACATGCTTGCCCTCGGGGGCGCGGCCAGGGTCCACGAGGCTCGGCTGGGCGGTGATCAGGAACGGTACGGAAGGGTCGGCACCCGAGACCGCCGCGGTGAGCGCTGCGTCGATCTCGGCCGCGGTGGGGCCGATGTGCACGGTTCCCGCGCGTCTCGCCTCCTCGGCGGTCCACGGGACGGGCCCGGAGAGCGCATAGTCGATCTTGAAGCAGCTCGCGCCGTACCGGTAGTGGTGATAGGCGTCGCCCAGGCCCGCGATCCGCGCGAGGGCGGTCGGGGAGGTGTCGAAGACGTAGGCCCGGGCGGGCGGCAGCTCGTCGAGCCGCTTCACCTCGACGCCGGTGTGGATGGCGCCGCCCAGCGCGCGGACATACGAGGCCAGGGCGTCGGAGATCGCCTGGGAGCCGCCGCGCGGCAGCGGCCAGCCCACCTCGTGCGCGGCCAGGGCGAACACGAGCGCGATGCCTCCGGTGGCGAAGCCGCTGGTAGGGGCGATGGCATGGGCGGCGAGACCGGCGAGGAGACCACGCGCCTTCTCGTCCCGGAAGCGCCGGGACAGCCATGTCGCGGGCTGCAGCGCGGACAGTCCGAAGCGGCCCAGCCGGTAGGGGTCCCGGGGCAGTCCGTCCCAGGGTGTGCGCAGGAAGTCGGCCGCCAGGGTGTCCCAGTGCCCGAGGAACGGCGCCACCATCCTGCGGTACGCGCCGGCGTCGCGGGCCCCCAGCGAGAGGGCCGACTCGCCGACGGAGCGGGCGAGGACGGCGGCCGTGCCGTCGGGGAAGGGGTGGGCCAGCGGCAGTTCGGCGTGCAGCCATTCCAGTCCGTACCGGTCCAGGGGCATACCGCGGAAGGCAGGCGACCCGATGCCGAGCGGGTGCACGGCGGAACACGGGTCGTGGCGGAAGCCGGGGAGGGTGAGCTCCTCGGTGCGGGCACCCCCGCCGACGGTGTCCTGCGCTTCGAACACTGCGACCGAGAAGCCCCGGCGGGCCAGCTCGGCAGCCGCGGTCAGTCCGTTCGGACCCGCCCCCACGACAACGGCATCGAGCATCGACGGCACCTTCGGGCTCCTTCGTCCGGCCGACGGTCAGCAGCTCCCAGGATATTCGGTGGCCTCGCCACGCATGGCCCGGGTTCCAGGAGAACTGACGGCTCTTCGGGAGCGCCCGGGCCGTGTCGGGGCCGTTCGGAGCGCATCGCCACGCGGCACGCACGACGGACGGAACCGGCGTGGCACGGCACGCGGACGGACCACGGCGCGGCACGCGAACGGCACCATGAACCACGGACGGCACGAACCGCAGAGGATGCGGACAACGGACGGTACGTACGACGGACGCGACGGGACCGGTACGACAGACCCAGCCGGCGCGACGGACGCGTCGGGGTCGGCTCAGCCCGCCAGCAGCGCGCGTATCCGCTCCGCGGTCGCCGCGTCACGCGCCGCGGTGAAGGGAAGGGCGTTGCCGCCCGTGACACGGAAGGGGTCACCGGTGAGCGTGCGGTGGGCCCCGCCCGCCTCCGTGACGAGGAGCAACCCCGCCGCGTGGTCCCAGGCGTTCTCCCAGCTGAAGGCGACCGCGGCCAGCTTGCCGCGGGCGACCTGCAGGTACTCCAGGCCGGCCGAGCCGCACGGGCGCGGCAGGACGCCGTCGGTGTTCAGCCCGAGGAGCGCGCGCTTCTGGTCCGGGGTGGTGAAGTCGGGGTGCGACGTGGCGATTTCGAGGGCCACGCCGGGCGCGGGCGACCCGGACCGTATCGGTTCGCCGTTCAGCAGGGCGCCTCCGCCCCGCACGGCGACGGCCAGTTCGTCGCTCACCGGCGCGTACGTCCACGAGGCGAGCACCTCGCCGTGCTGCGCCAGTGCGACGAGGGTGCAGAAGCCGGGGTCTCCGTGGACGAACTGCCGGGTGCCGTCGACGGGGTCCACGATCCACACCGGCACGTCGGACCGGATCGCGTCGTAGACGGCGGGGTCGGCGTGCACCGCCTCCTCCCCGACCACCACGGAGCCCGGCAGCAGCGCGGTCAGGGAGGCCGTGAGGTGCTCCTCCGCCAGTCGGTCCGCCACGGTCACCAGGTCGTGCGGACCGTTCTTCTCGACGACCTCGTGCGCCCCGAGCTGACGGAAGCGGGGCACGATCTCGGCGGCGGCGGCCTTGCGGACCGCCTCCTCGACCTCGGGCAGACGTTCTGCGAGAAAGTCTTCGATCATGCCTCCAGCTAACCACGCCGGTCTGACAACCATCCCCCTCGCTACGCCATTCCCCGTTCACCTCGAATTCGCCCTGACGCAAGAAAACCGGGCGAGGGGGCCGGTGCCCGCGGCGGCCTGCCCGGGACGGCGGCTCTCACTGGGCCTCCGCCGGCTTCCCGTGCGCGGCCGACACCTCGACGAACTCCGCGTGGCCCTTGTCGTTCAGCCGCAGCACCGGGACCGCCTTGTTGCGGGGGTTGCCGTTGTTCTGGAACGAGATGAAACCGCTGGCCCCCGCGACCTGCTGGCTGCCGTCCATCTGGTGGAACATCCGGGCCACCGCGTCACCTGCGACCTCGCCCTGCCAGCGGGCCGCCATCTGGATGCCGTGGGCGGCGGCGAGCACCGCGTCGTGTCCCATGAGGGCGCCCCCGTCGTCGCGGGGGTCGTTGGGGAACAACCGGTCGAGCAGCTCGCCCTCCTGGAAGTACGTCGCCGAACGCTCAGACACCGCGTTCGGCGAGGACCGGTGCATATCGGGGTGGGCGAGACCGGTGTAGAGCACCTGCACCTTGGACGCAGCTGCCTGCGCGAGCTGCTTGGCGGTCAGGTTCGTGGTGTCGTCCCCGGCCATCACCGTGAACTTCACGTCCTGGCAGGAGCGGTTGGCGAGGGCATCGAGGAAGTTGGTGAGGTGCCGGCCGCGGCCGGCGAAGTAGACGACCTGCGGCCGCTGGACGCAGAGCTGCCCCGGCATGTAGCGCAGTTCGTTCTGCCAGGCGCTGCTCACCGACGAGTCGTAGGTCATGCGTTCCGCGACCAGCCGGTACTTCCTGGCTTCCGGGAACGCCTCGGTGAAGGCGGTCCCGAGGGTGGTCGCGTACAGGTTCCCCTTGGCGACGTCCTGGACGACGACGGCGGTGCGGACGTCCTTCCGCTTGAGGTAGGCGGCGGCCGCGTAGGCCTCGTCGACATTGGTCGGGGCGACCCGCACGAAACCGTTGATGCCCTGGATGTTGGTGGCGGTCATGCTGGCCGCGACCATGGCGATGCCGTTGTCGGACAGACGCCTTATGGCCGCCAGGTTCTCGTCCGTGCTCGGGCCGAGGCCTGCGACGGCGACGAGCCGGTCCGGGGCGTCCTTGCGGGCGACCAGTTCGTCCACCGCGTGCCGCCAATGGGCTGACCTGCTGCCGGAGTTGGCCACGAGCAGCCGGATCTTGGGGGAGGCGGACAGATCGCCGCGGTTGTGCCGGTACTGGGCGAGGTAGGCGCCCTCCAGCTCGCGCCTGACCGACTCCTCGGAGTTGCTGTCGTCGTCGGTGAGGGTGAAGGACGTCAGATAGGCGACGCTGACGTAGTTCTTGGCGTCGTTCTCGAGGACGAGGGCGTTCTCCTCCCGGATCTTCTTCATCACCCCCTCCAGGTGGGGCGCGAAGGAGTACGAGCCGTCGGTGACGCCCACGCACTCGTCGTCCGGGCCCTGCTCCACGACGCCGTCGGCGCAGCGCGCCTGCCGTTCCTGGAGCCAGTCGACGGCGAACCAGCCCGCCACGGCGAGCACCAGCGCCGCAACGGCCCCGAAGACGACCCGGCGGACGATGTGCAGCGGCCATTCGACTCTGACCACCGGCTCAGCCCTCCCCCACGACGGTCTGCGGATGACGCCAGTGGCGGTAGCGCTCCGCCTCGTTGAAGAGGGCCACGATGTCGTTCCTCCGCAGTTGGGACAGCTGGGTGAAGCCGTCGGCGACCATGTCGTTGAGGCGCATGCCGGGGTCGGCGAGCGGATCGCTCCACACCCAGCGGGCGGTGACCAGCCCGCGGATCGCGGATCCCGCGTCGACCGCGTTCCCCGGGGCGCGCGGTGCGAGGCCGGCGAGGAGCTCCAGCGGGCCGCCCTCGGGCGGCAGCCGGTTGGGGGCGGCCGTGACCGCGTCGAATTCGCTGATCCACTGGAGGGCCGGCACCTCGCCGAAGCGTCGCGTCAGGTGCTCCGCGACCTCGTCGACCCGGCCGAGGGCGAGCCGGTGGTACATCTCCTGGACCGGCCGTACCTGGCTGCGGTAGTGCTCGGCCAGCAGTTCGTGCGCCATGTCCCAGTCGTCCGGGCGGGCGGCCAGCCGCCACAGCAGCAGACGGCGCAGCCAGGGGTGCAGGGTCGGCACGACGGTGCCCGGGCCGGACAGCAGCCAGCGGGAACGGACCTCGCCGAAAAGGGTGTCGCCGGAGCTGAGCAGCCGCGTACCGACGGAGAAGTCCCGTGCCGCGGCGCATTCGGCGAGGGTGGCGCGGTCGGTCTCGTCGAAGTCGCGGAGCAGATGGCCGAGGGCGGTCTCGGCGAGCGTCCGGGTCCGCTCCCCGTGGCGCAGCGACCGGTCGGGGAGGGTGCGCAGCCAGCGGTCCTGCTCCGGTCCGCCGTCCGCCGGGGCTCCCGACTGCCGCAGTACGTCGAGGACCTGGTGGACGGCTCGCGGCAGTCCGCCGGTGAGGCGGTGCACGAAGGGGGTGAGACGGGTGAAGGGCGCGAGGTCGCTGTGCCCGCCGAGCTGGAGTTCGATCCTGATGCGCACTTCGTCGAGGTTGAGGTCGCGCAGGCGTAACGGGTACCACCAGGTGTCCTCGCTGTCCCGGGTCGGCCGGTGCGCGTTCCAGTCGCCCAGCGAGGCCCGGTCGGGGCCGCGCAGCTGCCAGGGCCAGGAGTCCCCGGTGGCCGGACCCCAGCGCGGCAGCCAGCGGTTGGCGCTGGCGACGACGGTCAGCGGGTCGTTGTCCAGGCCGGCGACGACGGTCTCGTCGTGCCGGGCGCGGATCAGCAGGTCGAGGAAGCGCCGCCCGTACTCGGTGTGGGAGTTGTCGAGGAGCAGGAGGTAGGAGCGGGGCATGAAGCTGCGGCCGGCGTTGCGGCGCACGTCCTCCAGGAAGGCCGAGAAGAGGACCCGGTTGAGCCTCTCCTGTTCCGTCTCGTCGCCTTCGTGGCGCCATGAGTTGAGTTCGACCAGCGCCTCCATCGGGTCCTGGTTGCGGGTCAGGGGGTGTCGTCCGTACCAGGTGGCGCCGGCGGTGAGCCGGGTGCCCAGCATGGTGCCGAGCCGTCCGGGGATCCTGCGCCGGCCGCGCCGCAGCGCGTCCTGGAACACGGCGAGCGCGACCGCGGAGGCTCCTTCCGGCATGCCGACGGCGCCCATGCCGACCTCGAAGAACGCGGCCAGGTAGTCGCCGTGGCGGGCTTCGTTCTCCTCCTGGAACTGGTCGAGCTGCCGCTGCACCGCCCGCCGCCCCTCGGCGAGGCTGCGCATCCTCAGCTCCTGGTCGGAGGCGAGCAGGCCGAGGCTGAGCAGCGGGAAGTGGGAGCGGCCGTACCGGGGCAGCTTCCGTTCGAGCTGTCGGGCGAGCAGCGCGAGCGCGTAGCGGGGCAGCAGTGACTGCGTTCCGCCGAAGTTGACGTAGGCGAAGGGGTATTCGGGCCCGAAGCGTTCCATGAGGGCGCTGTGCGCCTCGCTCGCGCCGCTGCCGCGCGGTCCGAGCAGCATGGTGACCGGCCGCTCCGCCGTGGGCGGTTCCTTCAGACACGTGTCGACCAGGGACACGATGCCGCTGCGGCCGCGTAGGCCGATGCCCGTACCGGACTCCATCACGTGCCCGCCCCTCCCCCAGGGTGACCTTCCGGTGTGTCGAGCGTGCCGCTCAGGACCCACGGTCATGGGGGTCTTCCCACGGGCCGGGGCGGTGAAACGGCGGGGGCTCTCCGGGGTTCCTGTGCCGGTGGGAAGCCCCGAAAGGACGTGGGGCGTGCCTGCTTCACCCCGCTGGGGAAGCCCGGACCGGCCGACCCGGGCCGGGCAGTGAGCCGCCCGGTGCCACTTCGGACGGTTCGCCCCGTCGTGGTCCGCGTCAACAGCACGTACAGCAGGAGCGAGGAGACGAGGCCGACCGCCCAGCCGCGGTCCGCGAGGGGTTTCAGTCCGTTTCGGGGCGAAGGGCAGGGTGCGGCGATGCCTGGCGGCGGGTCCTTCGCCGCGCCGGCCCTCCCCGGACCGGGCGGGGGGCGCGCCGGGTCCGGGGAGGGCGGAACGCACCGCCGGGGGCTACGTCAGCGCCGGGATGACCTTCTCCCCGTAAGCGTCGATGACCGCTTCGCGGGCGTCGTGCATCGCGTACACCGCGAACTGGTCCACGCCGAGCTCGCGCAGTGCGTTCAGCTTCTCGATGTGGGCCTCGGCCGGGCCGAGCAGGCAGAACCGGTCGACGATCTCGTCGGGGACGAAGTCGGTGGACGGGTTCCCGGCGCGGCCGTGGTGACTGTAGTCGTAGCCGTGCCGTTCCTTGACGTACGCGGTGAGGGCCTCGGGCACCATGTCGGAGTGCTCGCCGTAGCGGGAGACCAGGTCGGCGACGTGGTTGCCGACCATGCCGCCGAACCAGCGGCACTGCTCACGGGCGTGGGCGAGGTCGTCGCCGACGTAGGCGGGTGCGGCGACGCAGACGGTGATCGCGTCGGGGTCCCGGCCTGCCTCGGCGGCGGCGTTCCGTACGGCTTTGACCATCCATTCGGTGAGGTAGGGGTCGGCGAGCTGGAGGATGAACCCGTCCGCCTTCTGCCCCGCGAGGGAGAGGGCCTTCGGCCCGTACGCGGCCATCCATACGGGCAGCCGGCCGTTCTCGACCCAGGGGATCCTGACGGGCTGGCCGTCGACGAGGGCTTCGCGGCCCTCGGCGAGGTCGCGGATGACGTCGATGGCCTCGCCGAGCCGGGCGAGGGTGTTGGGTTTGCGGCCGGCGACCCGCATCGCGGAGTCGCCGCGGCCGATGCCGCAGACGGTGCGGTTGCCGTACATGTCGTTGAGGGTGGCGAAGGTGGAGGCGGTGACCTCCCATGTGCGGGTCCCGGGGTTGGTGACCATGGGGCCGACGGTGAGCTTCCGGGTGTGTTCCAGGATGCGGCTGTAGATGACGAAGGGCTCCTGCCAGAGCACCACCGAGTCGAAGGTCCAGCCGTAGCGGAAGCCGTTGCGTTCCGCGCGGCGCATCAGGCCGACGACCTCCGAGGCCGGCGGATCGGTCTGCAGGACGAGTCCGAAGTCCACGGCGTGTCCTCCTAGTTCAGGTACTGACAGGTGGCTCGCGGGGTGTACAGGCCGTGTCCGGCCCGTCCCGTGTACGTGCGTTCCTCGATGACGGGGGTGCCGCGGGAGAGGACGGTCTCGACCCGGCCGGTGACCCGTTTGCCCTCGTAGGCGGAGTAGTCGACGTTCATGTGGTGGGTGGCGGCCGACAGGGTCTGTTCCGCGTGCGGGTCGTAGACGACGATGTCGGCGTCGGCTCCGGGGGCGATGGTGCCCTTCTTCGGATAGAGGCCGAACATGCGGGCCGGGGTGGCACAGGCGATCTCGATCCAGCGGCGGCGGGTGATGTGACCCTCGACGACGGCCTGGTGGAGCAGGTCCATGCGGTTCTCCACCCCGGGCAGGCCGTTGGGGATCTTGGAGAAGTCGCCGCGGCCCAGTTCCTTCTGGCCGGAGAAGCAGAACGGGCAGTGGTCGGTGGAGACGACCTGGAGGTCGTCGGTGCGCAGTCCGCGCCACAGGGCCGCCTGGTGTTCCCGGGGCCTGAGCGGTGTCGAGCAGACGTACTTGGCGCCTTCGAAGCCGGGCTCGGCGAGATTGTCGGTGGACAGGAAGAGGTACTGGGGGCAGGTCTCACCGAACACGTTCAGGCCCTTGTCGCGGGCCGCGGCGATCTCCCGCACGGCTTCGTCGGCGGAGACGTGGACGACGTAGAGGGGGGCGCCGGCGACCCGTGCCAGCTGGATGGCGCGGTGCGTGGCCTCGGCCTCCAGCAGTACCTTGCGGACCTCGCCGTGGTAGCGGGGGTCGGTCTCGCCGCGGGCCAGGGCCTGTTCGACGAGCACGTCGATGGCGATGCCGTTCTCGGCGTGCATCATGATGAGCCCGCCGTTGGCCGAGGCGCGCTGCATGGCCCGCAGGATCTGCCCGTCGTCGCTGTAGAACACGCCGGGGTACGCCATGAAGAGCTTGAAGGAGGTGATGCCCTCCTCGATGAGGAGGTCCATCTCCTTCAGGGTCTGTTCGTTGACGTCGGAGAGGATGAGGTGGAAGGCGTAGTCGACGGCGCAGCGGCCGTCGGCCTTGGCGTACCAGGCGTCGAGTCCCTCGCGCAGGCTCTGTCCCATGGTCTGGACGGCGAAGTCGACGATGGTGGTGGTGCCGCCCCAGGCGGCGGCCCGGGTCCCGGTCTCGAAGGTGTCGGAGGCGAACGTCCCGCCGAACGGCAGCTCCATGTGGGTGTGGGCGTCGACGCCGCCCGGGATGACGTACTTGCCGGTCGCGTCGATGGTGCGGTCGGCGGTCCAGCTCTCGGCGACGGTGGATCCGTGTGCGGCGAGCGCCGCGACGCGGCCGTCCTCGACCAGGACGTCGGCATGGGTCTCGTCGGCGGCGGTGATGACCAGTCCGCCGCGGATCAGAGTACGGGTCATGGGTGGGCTCCCTCGTACGACTATGCGGTGCGCAGGGCCTGTTCGAGGATCGCGGCGCCTTCCTCGGCCTCCGCGACCGACAGGGAGAGCGGGGGTGCGATGCGCAGCACGCTGGTGTTGTGGCCGCCGCCCTTGCCGAGGAGCAGCCCGCCCTCGCGGGCGGCTTCGAGGACGGCCGACGCCGTGTGGGGGGCGGCCTCGTCGGTTCCCGGCCGGACCAGTTCGACGCCGATCATCAGACCCCGCCCGCGGACCTCGCGTACCGAAGGGGTGTGGGCCGCGATGGCTCGGAGCCGTTCGATGAGCAGTCCGCCGACGCGCCTGGCGTTGCCCTGGAGGTCGTGTTCGAGGAGGTAGGAGAGGTTGGCAAGGCCGGCGGCCATGGTGACGGGGCTGCCGCCGAACGTCGAGATGGAGTTGGCGTCGAGACAGTTCATGATGTCGGCTCGGGCGACGACACCGCCGATCGCCATGCCGTTGCCGATGCCCTTGGCGAAGGTGAGCATGTCGGGCGGCCCGTTCTCGGCGTGCGCCTGCCAGCCCCAGAAGTGTTCCCCGGTGCGGCCCCAGCCGGTCTGCACCTCGTCGCTGATCCACAGGATGCCCTGCCGGTCCAGGACTTCCCGGAACGCCGCGTACAGCCCGTCGGGCGGGCAGGTGAACCCGCCGACGCCCTGGACGGGTTCGGCGATCAGCGCGGCGACACCGCCGCGGGTCTGGCCGAGAACGTCCTCGAGGTCGGCGACGCAGGCCTCGATGAACTGCGCGTCGGACAGGTGCGCGTACGGTCCGCGGGACCGGACCGCGCCGTGGACGTAGAGGGTCTGGAGCGGTGAGAGGCTGGTCGGGGACCAGCCGCGGTTGCCGGTGATGCCGATCGCCGAGAAGGAGCGGCCGTGGTAGCTGTTGCGCATCGCCAGGATCTGGTTGGAGCGGCGGTACGCGGTGGCGAGCAGCAGCGCGGTGTCGTTGGCCTCGGTGCCCGAGGTGGTGAAGAAGACGCGGGCGTCGGGGATGCCGGAGAGTGCGGCGACCCGCTCGGCGAGCTCCACCATGGGCCGGTTGAGGTAGAGCGTGGAGGTGTGGATGATCCGTCCGGCCTGCTCGGAGACCGCCTTGGTGACCTCGGGCAGCGCGTGCGCCGTCATGGTCGTGAGGATGCCGCCGAAGAAGTCGAGGTAGCGCCGGCCCTCGGCGTCCCACACGTGGCGGCCCTCGCCGTGGGTAATCTCGATCGGGCGGTCGTGGTAGAGCGTCAGCCAGTCGGGCATCACGGCACGGTGCCGGTCGTACAGGGAGTGCGGGTCGGTCACGGCTGCACCAGTCCTTCGTACGCGTCGGGGCGGCGGTCCCGGTAGAACGCCCATTGCTGCCGGACCTCCTCGATGAGGCCGAAGTCGAGGTCGCGGACGACGAGTTCCTCGGTCTTGTCGCCGGCGACCTCGCCGACGAACTGTCCGCGCGGGTCGACGAAGTAGGAGGTGCCGTAGAAGTCGTTGTCCCCGTACTCCTCCTGTCCGACGCGGTTGATCGCGGCGATGAAGTACTCGTTGGCGACCGCCGCCGCGGGCTGTTCCAGCTGCCAGAGGTAGGCGGAGAGTCCGCGCGAGGTCGCGGACGGGTTGTAGACGAGCTGGGCGCCGTTCAGGCCCAGCTGGCGCCAGCCCTCGGGGAAGTGGCGGTCGTAGCAGATGTAGACGCCGACCTTGCCGACGGCGGTGTCGAAGACGGGCCAGCCCACGTTGCCGGGCTTGAAGTAGTACTTCTCCCAGAAGCCCTTCACCTGGGGGATGTGGTGCTTGCGGTACTTGCCGAGGTAGGTGCCGTCGGCGTCGATGACGGCCGCGGTGTTGTAGTAGAAGCCGGACTGCTCGACCTCGAAGACGGGGACGACGATCACCATCCCGGTCTCGCGGGCGAGTTCGCGCATCCGCAGCACGGTCGGGCCGTCCGGCACGGGTTCGGCCCAGCGGTAGTGCTCGGGTTCCTGCACCTGGCAGAAGTAGGGGGCGTTGAAGACCTCCTGGAATCCGATCACCTTCGCACCCTGCCGGGCCGCCTCCCGGGCGTGCTCCTCATGCTTGGCGATCATGGACTCCGTGTCGCCGGTCCAGGTGGCCTGGACGAGGGCGGCGCGTACGACATTGGTCATGAGCTGCTCCTTCGACAGGACGTCAGAGAGCCTCGACGAATTTCTACGCACGTAGATCGCATGCGTAGGTAGGAGAACGTAAGCCCCGCCACACCGCGGGGCAAGACCATCGCCACCAACCCGCAGAGTCGATCATGTTTCGCACCCGAGCAGTCCATACCGGTCCGCATCGGGCACTTTCAAGCTTCGCTCAGTCCCGCCAGTCGCAGGGCGTGCCGTAGATCGCGCACACAGGACGGCGACACCTCCCGTGCCGCGGCCAGCAGTCCCGGCAGCAGCCGCGCCGGGTCCGCCTCGGCGATCCGCACCGCCTCCTCGGCGGACCGCACCCCCAGGAAGGCACCCAGCAGCCTGCGCGCCTCCGCGGCCCGGCCCCCGCTCTCCAGCGCCGCCACGAGTTCCGCGATCTCGGCGGGCGGGCGACCCACCGACTGGCGCAGGACGGTCTCGCAGCACTGCGCACGGCCGGCCGCGGCGAGCGCCGAGGCCGCACCGGCAAGGCCCGCGGACGGCAGCGAGGCCGCCTCCCACAGCAGCGTGGCCCAGTCGGCGCCGAGCCCGGCGCGCTCCAGCTCCACGGCCAGTAACGGCAGACGCTCCGCGGGCCAGGACGCGGCCTGGCAGAGCAGCACATGCGCCTCGCCGCTGCGTCCCTGCGAGCGCAGCCGGATCAGCTCCGCCACCGCGTCCGCCACGGCTCTGCGCGCCTCCGCACCGGTCTCCCGCGGCCCGGCCGCCGCCCCGTCCACCTGCTCCGGGACGGCGCCCCCGAACCGTGCGCCCGTGGGTGCACGCTCCGCCGCGTCCGGGACCGGCGGAGCGGGCACGGGCGATGCCACGGCCGAGTCGTCCAGCCCGGCGAAGCGTGCGCCGCGCGGCCTGCGACGGTGCGCGCTCCGGGCCGCCGCGGACGCCTCGGGAGGGGTCCGGCCCGTCCGTTCGGCCCGGCCTTGCCCGTGCGTCGCGCCCGCACCCGGGGGTGCCTGCGGCGGCTCGGCCCCGGGGCGGAGTGCGGCGAGCCGGGCGCGGTACTCGGCGCAGCGGGCGGCGGCACGGCCGAGGTCGTCCCGGATCCACGGTTCGGCGGGGTCGTCGGCCGCCGTCCCGGCCAGCCGCTGCTCGGCGTACTCACGTTCGCGGACCATCCGGTCCAGCCGGGCCAGCAGCGCCGCACGGCCGCCGGGGCGGAGGTCGTGGGCGGTCACGGACTCGGTGTGCAGGGTCCGGGCCCGGAACTCCTCGTGTTCGGCGACCGCCGGGCCGCTGAACGCCGCGACGTCCTGGAGGAGCGCCGCGACCACGTCCCACGGGGGCACCTCGTCGCCGGCGAGACAGGCGCGCATGCCTTCGGGATCACGGTCCAGGAACACTCCGTACCAACCGCTGCCGGGGTCGATCCCGGCCACCAGCCCGCGCAGGTACCGCGCGAACTCCTCGACGGGGGGCGGGATCCGATTCGCTGCCACCCGCGGCATTCGACACCTGCTCTGTTACGGAAAGGCTACGCAGAGTTTTCGGGCGGCTGCATTGTGGAGGGGCGACCGAGCCATGTGAGCGTTCCCATCCCCAACTCGACCGGATCATTTCGGAGTTGGGGCTTTCGGATCACTCGGGGCACACCGCACGGCTGCTCGTCGGCACCCGCCTCGCGGGCCGGCGTACACGTGTCGGAGGGCCGGGGTACGGTCGGGCTCAGCGACCGGTCAGCTCCACGGCGATGCCGGTGTGCGGCCGCTTCCCGAGGCGGACCAGCGCCGCGGGCACGTCCACCAGCCAGAACCGCCAGCGGTACTTCCGGGCCAGCATCCGGCGCACATCGCGGAGTCCCGACTCGTCGAGCAGCCGGGCGGTTCCCTCGGCGGACGGGGCGCCGGGGGCGATCCGGCCGCGCACATCGCAGGGCGTGACGAGGACCCGGTTGTCCCGGCGGATCCGCTTCACCTTCCAGGAGTCCGACCGGGTCCAGACGAAGAGCTGCCGCCCGTCGGAGACGACCCAGACCGGGGTGGCGACCCCGGTGCCGTCACGCCGGTAGGTGGTCAGGCTGATGTACGGGCTGCGGCCCAGTCGGTCGAGGGTCGTGGTTTCGGGGGTCATGATTCCGAGACTAGAGGCCGACCGGCCCCGCTCCGCCGGACACCCCTTGGCACCTTTCGTCGCCGTGGCCGGAGGGGCGCGTATCGGGGATGCCCGGCCACAATGGGAGGAGAGCCCCGTCGAGGCGAGGACGGCCCATGCCCCACATCGCGGTGACCGCTCTGAGCCACACCGGACTGCTGCGGGACCACAACGAGGACAGTCTGGTCATCGGACCCTGGACGCTGTGCAGCACCGTCACGGAAAGTCCGCAGACCCTGCTGTTCCCCATCGGCACGCCGCTGACGGTGGCGGTCGCCGACGGCCTCGGCGGCCACCCGGGCGGTGAGGTGGCGAGCGCGATGGTGGTGCGCCGGCTGGCCAGGGCCGGTCCGATGCTCGACGACGAGGAAGCCGTGCGGGAGGCGGTCCGCCGCTGCAACCGCACGCTGTATACCGCCGCGGCGGACGATCCGGACCTGCTGATGATGGGGACCACCGTCGCGGGTGTGGTGGTGACGTCCGGTGCGGTGTTCGTCTTCAACGTGGGCGACAGCCGGGTCTTCATGACCGGTCCGGACGGACTGGATCAGGTCAGCGTGGACGACAGCCCCCCGCCCGCACCCGGCCGGCGCACCACGTCGCTCGTGCTGCAGACCCTCGGCGGCGCACCGGAGTTCACAGCCGTCGAGCCCCATGTGGCCACCGTGCCCGCGAAGGTCGGAAGCCGGTTCCTGGTGTGCAGCGACGGGCTGACCGACCCGGTGCCGGAGGACGAACTGGAGGAACTGCTGGCCGCCCACGACGACAGCCGGGCCGCCTACGAGATGTGGAAGGCCGCGATGGAGGCGGGCGGGCCGGACAACATCACGCTCGCGCTGGTCAGCATCGACGCGTAGGCGCGGGGCGGGTGGCGGTGGGGGCCGTGGCCGCGTGGGGTGCGACCGCGTGGGGTATGGCCGACGGGTCGTGCGGGCCCTCTTGATCATGGCGAGGACCTCCGGTGTGGTGGAGGTGTCCAGGCTCCACGCCACACACGGAGGTCTCCACACACAAGGGTGCCGTGTCCCACCGTAAATGCCCGGCTGACCGTCCATGGCACGCGGCTGCTGGTTGACCGGGTCCGTCACGGCCGTCAAGTGGCCCATGTCGCTGCCGAGATGGGCATCTCCCGCACCACGGCCCACAAGTGGGAGATGGCCCAGGAGCCGGAGCGCCAGCGCGGGCGGCAGCGGCCGGCGCGGCTGGTCGGCGCGGATGCGCCGGCCGGTCCTCCATCGGCGCCGAAGCTGCGGCCGCGGAAGGATCGGCTAGGCCCGGCCGCGGCGGCCACGGTCCCGGCCGCCGCGTACGCACGAGCCGGTCCTGTCGTACGGCCGTCCCGGCCGCGGCCGGACTACGACATGGGCTGTGTGCGCCGCCTCGGACGGATTCGCGGATCCGTCGGTGGTCGCGCTGTGCCGGGAGAAGTACAGCGGTTGAGCGCCGGCGCCCCCGCGACCGCTTCACGACCGTGCCCACATGTCCGCACGACCGTACGTTCAGTAGGATGGGTGCTTGTGACGGACAGCGACACACACGTGGACGGACGCATCGAGCGCGGCAATCAAACGCGACGCCTGGTCCTGGGCCGCACGATGCACATCGCCTCGGTGGAAGGGCTGGAGGGGCTCTCCCTCGGCCGGATCGCCACCGAGCTGAATCTCAGCAAAAGCGGTGTCTTCGCCCTGTTCGGCTCCAAGGAGGAGCTGCAGCTGGCGACGGTACGGGCAGCGACCGCGATATTCGTGGAGCGGGTCGTCACCCCGCTCCACGAGCTGCCGCCGGGGCCCGGACGGGTCTGGGCGCTCTGCGACAGGTGGCTAAGGTATTCGGCGGACCGGGTGTTCGACGGCGGGTGCTTCTTCTACGGCGTCTCGGCCGAGTTCGACGCCCGCAGCGGCCCGGTCCATGACGCCATCGCGAAGGCCCGCCAGGACTGGGTGGCCTATGTGGAGCAGACGCTGGACGAGGCCAGGGCGGCGGGCGGGCTCGTCACCGACGTGGACGCACCGCAGCTCGCGTTCGAGATCATCGCGCTGATGGAGTCGGCGAACGCGCAGTCGGTCCTGCACGGCGACCCGTCGGCGTACGACCGGGCGGCCAAGGGCATCCTGCGCAGGTTGCGGGCGGAGGCCACGGACCCGAGTTCGCTCCCGGACCGGCTGCCGCCCGGCGCCCGTTCGTGACGGCATGCCGTCCGGCTGGAGACCGGCCCCGGTGCTCCCCGGGACCGCGCGCCCGAGCAGCTGCCTCCCCGTCAGCCAAGCAGGTCGGCGAGCGCCAGGTGAGGTCTTTGCTCCAGATCATCGAGGCGTGCAGATGGAGACTGGCGAGGTAGCTGTCGGGAGTCTTGTCGTATCGGGTGTCTCACCGTCCCGGTTCCGGCCTCTGGTACGTCACGCTCTGGGGCGGGTGCGGCACGTGGAGCCGACGTGAGCCGACCGGTGCACCGATGTCCGGGCGGGGACTCATGGGACATGGCCCGGCACCCGGCTCAGGTTCCGGGGAGGATACGGCGCGTTTCGTAGACCCACATCGCGATCTCGACCCGGTTGCGGGCGCCGAGTTTGGCCATCAGGCTGGCCAGATGCGTCTTCACCGTGCTGAGGCTGATGTGCAGTGCATCGGCGATCTCGGTGTTGGTCAGCCCGCGAGCGACGGCGAGGAGCACCTGCTCCTCGCGGGCGGTGACGGGGGAGACCGGCTGGGCCACGGGCCGGCCGGCGGGCAGGTCCGCGAATGCCTGGAGCAGACGGACGGTGACGCTGGGCGCGATGAGCGCCTCACCGTCGGACGCCGACCGTACGGCCTGCGCCAGAAGGTCCGGTCCCGTGTCCTTGAGGAGGAATCCACGGGCGCCGGCACGCAGTGAGCCGTAGACGTACTCGTCGAGGTCGAACGTGGTGATGACGACCACGGCCAGCGGGTCGGCGACGCCCGGGCCGGCGACCAGCCGGGTGGCCTCGAGCCCGTCGAGTACGGGCATACGGATGTCGAACAGGCAGACGTCGGGGCGTAGTTCGCGGGCCAGACGTACCGCTTCCCGCCCGTCGGCGGCCTCGCCGACCACCTCGATGCCGGGCTGGGCGTTCAGCATGATCCGCAACCCGGTGCGGATGATCGTCTGGTCGTCAGCGACGAGGACGCGAATGGACACCGCTCTCGCTCCTCGCTCCCGGCAGTTCGGCTTCGACATGCCAGCCCCGGTCGGTACCCGGGCCGGCTCGTAGTGTGCCGCCGAGCAGGGTCGCGCGCTCGCGCAGTCCGGTAAGTCCGTATCCGTCGCGACCCCGGCCGGTGCGCCGGCCGTTGTCGCGCACGCTCACCCGTACCGTGTGCCGTTCCGCGGCGACCCGGACGACGAGCTCGGTCGCGTCGACCGCATGGCGCAGCGCGTTGGTCACCGACTCCTGCACGATCCGGTAGACGGCCGCGTCCACGGCCGGGGGCAGCGCGTCCAGTTCGCCGTCGAGCCCCAGGTCGACCCTGAGGCGACCACCCGGGGTGCGCACCAGGCGCTCCAGATCCGCGACTCCGGCAGGGGGCGCCAGCTCGGCGCCGACCCCGCGGTCGCGCAGCGCGGCGACCATGGCGCGCATTTCCTCCAGCGTGCGCGCCCCTTCCTCCTCGACCCCCTCCAGCGCCTCGACGGCGGCGGACGGGTCGGTGCCCGCGAGCACCCGGCCCGCCTGGGCGATGATCACCATGGCCGACACGTGGTGGGCCACCGTGTCGTGCAGCTCCCGGGCGAGCTGCTCGCGCTCCCGGGAGCGCACCTGCTCCAACTGCCGCTCGCGAGCGGTCACCCGGAACCGCACGGCAGCCCCGACCACGCCGGGCAGCAGCAGGAAGACGAAGCCCACGACCTTTTCGACGACCGGGGTCTCGTCCGTGACGACACACAGCGCGCCGACCGCGAGGATCACCGCGCCGCCCAGCACGATCTCGCGTCCCGATCCCCACCGGAGCAGCGCGTACACCAGCACGAGCACGACCACGCCGGTGTACAGGCCGACGGGCTCGCGCGGTGCGGCGACGAGCGAGGCCACCGGAAGCAGGATCACCGAGCCGAACGCCAGCGTCACCATCGCCAGCGGGCGCGTCCGGCGCCACAGGAGCAGCAGGCACAGCCATACGGTGAACACCACCGCCACCGGCCGCCACACGACGTTCTCGCGCAGGGTGGCCTCCAGCGCCACACCGGCAAGGCCCGCGGCGAGCAGCGCCCAGTCCCGCCACACCCGGGCGGGCGCGTCGGGCGGCCGGGGTTCGGTCCACAGGGTTCGCAGGTCGTCTCGGAGCACGGTTCTCAGCCTAGGGACCGCGGCGGGCCGCGCATCGGCCGAAAGGACGGGTCGTCACTCCGCCCCGGGGCCGACGGATCCGCGGCCCGCGGGCCGATGCCGCGGAGCGCCGTGGCGACGAGCCTCGGCATCGGCGGCCGTACAAGGACGGCCGACGAGGTGGTTGGAGGACCCGATGCTCTCGAAAGCCCTGTTGCGCCTGGGCGCAAGCGCCGCCCGCCATCCCTGGCGGGTGATCGCGGCATGGCTGATCGCCGCCACGCTCGCCGTCCTCGCCGCCGTCGCCTTCGGCGGGCGGACCGCGGACTCGATGACCGCTCCGGGACTGGACTCCCAACGGGCCGCGGAACTGATCGAGCGGGCAGGCACCGGCCAGGAGGGGATGACCGCCCAAGTGGTCGTCACCCCCCTCGACGACGGTGCGACGTTCTTCGACGACGACGGCGCGCGCACCGCTCTCACGCGGCTGCGGGCCGAGGTGAAGCGGCTGCCGCACGTGCTCGGCACGAGCGACCCGGCGGGGGCGCTCGACGCGGGCGGGGACACCGCCGTGCGCGGCGGCCTCGTTTCGGCCGACGGGCGGATCGCGGTCGTCCGGGTGCAGTACCCCGACCAGAGCCGGCTGTCGGCCGAAGACCTCGACGCCCTCGTCGATCTCGGCGACCGGCTGCGCGCCGAACTGCCGCTGCGCATCGAGATGGGCGGGAACCTCTTCTACGCCTTCTCCGACCCCGACGGCGGCGCGAGCGAGCTGATCGGCCTCCTCGCCGCGGCCGCGATCCTGTTCCTGGCGTTCGGTTCGCTCGTCGCCGCCGCGCTGCCGATCGGCATGGCGGTCTTCGGGCTGACCGTCGGGGTCGCCACGATGACGGTACTGGCGGGGGTGACAGAGGTCCCCACCTTCGCAACGGTCCTGGGCAGCATGGTCGGGCTCGGAGTGGGCATCGACTACGCGCTGTTCGTGCTCGCCAGGCACCGGGAGTACCTCGCGTGCGGGCTCGATCCGCAGGCGGCGGCCGGACGAGCGGTGGCAACGGCGGGGCGGCCGGTGGTCTTCGCCGGCGGCACCGTCGTCGTGTCGATCCTCGGCCTGGCGGTCGCGAACGTGCCGTTCATGACGGTGGGCGGGGTCGCCGTCTCGATCGTCGTCCTGACGATGGTGCTCGCGTCGGTGACGCTGCTGCCGGCCTTCCTCGGCGCGGCGGGCCCGCGCCTGGCCCGGGCCGGCCGGATCGGCCGGGCTCTGCAGACCGGGAAGCTGGGCCGACTCGCAGGGCGGCGGGACACGGTGGCGGGCGCCGCCCACGCCGCCGGGTGGCGTCGCTGGATCGGGCACGTCAGCCGGCACCCGGTGCCGTACGCGGTCGGCGCGGCGGGGCTGCTGCTGACCGCGACGCTGCCCGTGCTCGGCCTGCGCGTCGGCCTGCCCGACGACGGCTCACTGCCCCACAGCCGTACCGAGCGCCGGGCCTACGACCTCGTCGCCGAGGGGTTCGGCCCGGGCACCAACGGTCCCCTCGTCATCGCCGCGGACCCCGCCGGTGATCCGGGAGTGCCGGACCGACTCGTCGGGGCGGTCGCGGCGGATCCGGGCATCGCATCCGTCGCGCCGACGCACATCGATCGGGCCACCGGCATCGCGACCCTCGTGGTGTTCCCGACCACCAGCCCTCAGGACAAGGCCACGGCCGACACCATCGCCCGGCTGCGCACCGACGTGCTGCCCACGGCGATCGGGCACGGCCCGGCCAGGGCCCACGTCGGCGGCGCCGCCGCGAGCCTGTCCGATGTGGGCCAACGCACCAGCCAACGCCTGCCGGTGTTCGTCGCCGCCGTGCTGGCGATGTCGTTCCTGCTGCTGATGCTGGTCTTCCGCTCGATACTCGTACCGCTCAAGGCGGTACTGCTGAATCTGCTGAGCATCGGCGCTGCCTACGGCATCATGGTCGCGGTCTTCCAGTGGGGCTGGGGAGGCGCACTCATCGGGCTGGAAGCGACGGTTCCGATCGTGTCGTTCATCCCGATGTTCCTCTTCGCCATCCTGTTCGGCCTGTCGATGGACTACGAGGTGTTCCTCCTCTCC
The DNA here is from genome assembly GCF_055573115.1 of Streptomyces sp. NPDC030222. Taxonomy (NCBI): domain Bacteria; kingdom Bacillati; phylum Actinomycetota; class Actinomycetes; order Kitasatosporales; family Streptomycetaceae; genus Streptomyces; species Streptomyces sp. NPDC030222. The sequence goes on along the minus strand of NZ_JBVICA010000014.1, from coordinate 59,995 downwards.
CGCGTACGCGAGGAGTACCTGCGCACCGGCGACAACGGCACGGCGATCGTTGAGGGCGTCTCGCGCACCGCCCGGATCATCACCTCGGCCGCCCTCATCATGGTGGCGGTCTTCCTGTCCTTCGCCGTCGCCGAGGACCCCTCCACCAAAATGTTCGGGCTCGGCCTGGCCACCGCGATCTTCATCGACGCCACGGTCGTACGCATGGTGCTGGTACCGGCGACCATGACACTCCTCGGCCGGACCAACTGGTGGCTGCCGAAGTGGCTGGACCGGATGCTTCCCCGCGGCCCGGTCGGCACCGACGACACCGACGTGGAATCCACGGGTGAGGCCCCGCGTCCACGGCTGGTTGACCGTTGACTCAACTCCTGCCCGCCCTTGGCGTCCGGCACCTCAGCGCGTCACCCAGGGGCATATCGAGTCGTGATCAACGGGTGGTCCTGGTGAGGTCCTTGATCCAGATCATCGAGGCGCGCGGGTGGAGACCGGCCCCTGGGTGGTGATCAGCCGGGCCCGGTCGCCGTACACCCCCACGATCACCCTCGCCTGGGCGATCGGCACCACGTCGTCGCCTTCGTCATGGAAGAGCAGCACTGGCTCGACGAGCTCGAGAGGTCGACCAGCTCCTGCGGGGTGAAGACGCGGTTGCGCACGGGCTCGAAGCCGGGAACGGTCCTGGCGAACATGTCGTTCGTGTAGTCGTGGAGACCGCTGTGGTGGTTGAGCAGATGCCTCAGGGTGATCCGCTCGTCCTTGAGCAGGCCGGGCAGATGACGGTTCACCGGGTCGTCGAGCCCTGCCCGGCCCTCCGCGACGAGCTGCAGCAGCACCACGGTGGTGAACGGTTTCGTGACGCTGCCGATCCGGAACCGGCTGGAGGGTGTGATCGCCGCGTTCGCCCCGCGGTCACCGACACCCACCCCGACTCGGTACGAGCGTCCGCCGGCGTCGTAACGGGCCATGGCACCCGGCGCACCCTGCGCCACGGCCTTCTTCAGTACGTCCTGCAGCGCCTTCGCGGTCGCGCCGGTCAGCGCCGCGTTGCGTGCCGCGGCTGCGGAGGCCGCGGCCTCCGCAGCCGACACCGGCGCCGGGTCCGCAACGGCGTACGGTGCGCCGCCCAGCGGCGCGACAGTCAGGAGAACCGCCCCCAGTGCGGCGAAGCCGCCGGCCTTCCCTCGTAGCATCTGCTCCCTCGATCTTCTCTTGTCCGTGAGCCGTCCGGCACGCACTCGGGCAACGCCGCCCTTCCCGCGCCGGACGCGGTCCCACCGCGCGTTACGGCCTGAGAGGCCTCTCGGCGGCGTCGGCACGCGTGGCCAACTCGGCGTGTCGTGTGGCGCGTTGAACGGGCGTCGAACACGTGTTGAACGGACGCGAGGCCGACTTGGCGAGCAGCGGTCGCGGCCCGGACGGCGGGCGGCGGCGATCTACCGGTCGGATCGCGGCAGGCGGACGACCGCCGTGCCGTTCCGGAGGCCGACCGTGGTGCGGTGGGGCGGCGCTCCGTCCTCCTCGTCGTCCCGCATCACGAGCGCCGACTGCCGTTCCTTCAGCTCGTTCCGCTTCCCCGGCGAGAAGCTCGCGGGGAGCTGTTCGAACCCCGTGGCCGACACCTGGCCCTGCCGGGCCGCATTGCGCCACGGCAGGACGCCGGCCCGGCCCGCACGCAGCAGCTGGTCGGCGAAGGCCGGCACGGTCAGCAGGATGACGAGTCCGGGCAGGGGCATGAAGACGGCGAAGCTCATGCACCGAGGATCGGGCCGCGCCCGTGCGGCGGGACACGGTGTCGACCGTAGGCCGGTGGAACCGGCGGCGCCGCGGCCCGTGTTGTACACCGGCCCGGGCACGGGGCAGGCGTCTCGGCGCAGGATAATCACGGTCGTGGGTCCGGGCAGGCGCGAGGCCGTCCCGGACCGGCGACAGTGAACGAACGACGTGCCGCGCCGACTCAGGGCGCGGCAGGAGACGGAGCCCCGATGGACGTCCAGCAGAGCCTCGAGCGGATCACCGCGTTCATCGAGGCGCGGCTCACCCCGCTGTTCGACGCCGAGACCGGCAGCGAGCACGGGTTCGGCATGGACGACACCTCCCGTGCGCTGCGCGCGCTGCGGAACGCCGTGCTGGAGGCGTCGGCGGTCAAGGGGCTCGTCGCCAAGCGGGCGACGGCCGAGCCCGCGATGCGCCGCGTGATCGACCAGACGGTGGCGCACAACTGGGACGTGCTGCGCGGCATCGCGCGCCAGTGGGAGGACCACCCCGACTTCCTCAAGGAGTTCAAGCGCCACTCCTGGGAGCTCGACGAGGCACCGGTGACGGCCGCCACGGAGGGGTGAGCGAGCCGGGACGCCGGTCTCGGCGGGTACGGCCCGACAACGGCTTCACCGCGCCGAGCCGTGCGGTCGTGCCAGCCCCCCAGAAGAAGCGGGGGGGGGGGGAACAGGGGCCCCAGGACGGGGCCGGGTCCTGCTCCGGACGTTCGATCCGACGTCCATGAGCAGTGGTCGCCCTCGTTTTCCAGCGTGTGCAAAAAACGGGCTGCGGTGCCCCGGGGCCGAGCCCACAATGTGGAGGAGGACGCACGCCCGGCTCCCGACGAGAGGAACCGTGCCCATGCGCGAGCGGCGGATGAGCGGGCCCGCGTGGTTCCGGCGGCTCGTCGGCCGGCTCACCGGCGGCGAGGGGTCCGCCGAGGTCGTGCACCGTGCCATTCGCATCACGACGGCCGCGTGCGTCGGCTTCTACCCGCTCCTGTACGGGCTGGACCAGCCCGTCATGGCGGTCTATGCCCTGTTCGGGGCGGTGGCGCTCGGTGTCCTCGCGCCGATTCCGGGTTCCGGGCCGCAGCGGTCGGCGGAAGTACTGCGGGTGCTGCCGCTGGGCTGGGCCCTGGTGGCTCTGGGAACCGCACTGGCCATCAGCACCTGGGCGGCCGTCGTCGGCATGCTCGTCGTCGGGTTCGCCCTCGCCTTCGCGCCGATCGCCGGACCCCGGCAGGCCGGGGCGGCGCCCGGTCTGCAGCTCTTCTACATCCTGGCCTGCTTCCCGCCCTACGCACCGGAGTCGCTGTGGCAGCGGCTGGGCGGCGTGACCGTCGGAGTGCTGCTGCTGGCGTTCATGGAACGCTTCGTGCTGCCCGCCCCGGCCACCCCCACCTACCGCGGCATCCTCGCGGAAGCGGCCGCCTCCGCGGGCCGGTCCCTCGCTCCCGGTTCGGACACCGCCGTCCCCGTCCCGGACGCCGCCGTGCTGCGCGAGGCCGGGGACCGGCTGCGTCTGTCCCGGCTGCCGGCCGCCGAGCGTCCCACCGGCCCCGGCCGACGGGAACGGGCGATGGCGCAGGCGGGCAGCGCGGCCCGCAGGCTGATGGACCAGCTGGCTCGGCGGAGCGACGAGGCGCCGCCGCATGTGGTCGAGGACAGCACGTCGGCGGAGCTGCTCGGCGAGGTGGCCGCCGCGTGCACCGAGACCGCGACGGCGCTGCGCGAGGGCCGGCCGCCCCCGGTGTCCACGCTGCCGCCCGCGATCTGGGCGTTCCAGGCGGAACGGACCGCCCGGCCCGGCAGTCTCGCTACGCTGCGAAGGCAGGCCTCGGTGCTCGCCGCCGCCGAATCCGCGCGGATCCTGGAGACGGCGGTACGGGTCGGCCTCGACGGCCGCCGCACACCGCCGATCCCACCCCGCGAGCTGTTCTGGTACGCCGACACCTCCGCGCCCGTCCTGTGGTGGAAGCGCCTGGCCGGCAATCTGACCTTCCGGTCGGTGGCCTTCCAGAACGCCCTGCGGACCGCGCTCGGCCTCGGCATCGCGCGGCTCGTGGCCGGGTCGCTGGAGCTGACCCACGGCTTCTGGGTACTGCTCGCCGTGCTGACCCTGAGCCGCACCACGGCCGTGCAGACCTGGTCGGCGGTGCGCCAGGCGCTGCTGGGCACGCTCGTCGGCGCGCTGGCGGCGGGCGGGCTGCTGGTGGCACTGGGCCAGCACCACGGCGCGTACGCGGCCATCATGGTCCCCACGTTCCTGGCGGCGTTCGTGCTGGGCCCGCTGCTCGGGATCGCCTACGCGCAGGGGCTCTTCACCCTCGCCGTGGCGGTCGCGTTCGCCCAGCTCGGACCGGCCACCTGGCAGGTCGCCCAGGCCAGGCTGGTGGACGTGCTGATGGGGAGCGCCGTGGGGCTGCTGTGCGGCCTGCTCGCCTGGCCGATGGGGGCCCGCCACGAGGTGCAGCGGGCCATGGCGGCGCTGCTGCACTCCTTCGGTCCGGTGATCACGGGCACGGTGGCGGCGCTGCTGAGCCCGCGGAGCGGGAGCGGGCCGAACACCGCGCCGGTGGAGGCCACCCGGCACACCCTGCACCTGATGCGGCTGGCCGAGGCAGCCTATCTGCAGTTCCGCAGCGAGCCGGGGCCGTCGGTGCAGGCCGACTGGCACGCGGTGCTGATCACGGCGAACCACGTGCTGCTGGGCGCCCATTGGCTGCCCCGGCTCGACCAGCCGTCCGGGCGGGCCGGAGCCGAGTCCGAACCCGCCCGGGCAGCCGCGGCCCAGCTGGCCGTCGCGGCCGGTGTGCTCGGCGACTGCTGCGCCCGCGGCCGTCCGCCGCCGTACCCGCTCGCGCTGCCGCCGCGCGACACGGCGGCCGACGCCGTGCAGGGCGCGGCCGACCGTCCTGCGGTGCCTTGGCTGCCGATGCTGGTCGACCTGGAGCACTGGCTGAGCACCCTCACCGTGGACCTGGAGCACATCGACGCCTCGCTGCGCGCCGACGAGACCCCCTAGGACCGTCCGGCAGGGTGCACCACCATCGCCGAGCCGCCGCCGCGGCGGGTCTTCTCCGCCGCGGCGAGCCAGCGGCCGTCGGGAAGGCGTTGGACGCCGGTGGCGGCGCCGATCTCCGGGTTCTGCCGGAATCCGTGGCCGAGGGCTTCGAGTCCGGTGTGGAGGGGGCTGTTCCAGAGGCCCGGTTCGAGTTCGGTGGTGGTCTGGTTCCGCTGGCTGGCGCGCGGGGCGGCGATCGCCTCGACGAGCGGCAGGCCGCGGTCGAGGTGGCCGGTGAGGGTCTGGAGGACCGTGGTGATGATCGTCGCACCGCCGGGGGAGCCGAGCGCCAGGACCGGCCGGCCGTCGCGCAGCACGATCGTCGGGGACATCGACGAACGGGGGCGCTTGCCCGGGCCCGGCAGGTTCGGGTCGTGGACCGCGGGGTCGGCGGGGGCGAAGGAGAAGTCGGTGAGCTCGTTGTTCAGCAGGAAGCCGCGGCCGGGCACGGTGATGCCGCTGCCTCCGGTGGACTCGATCGTGAGGGTGTAGGCGACGACGTTCCCCCACCTGTCGGCGACCGTCAGATGGGTGGTGTTCTCGCCCTCGTAGGTGGTGGGCGCCGCCTTGCCGCCGGTTCCGCAGGGGACGGGGTTCCGGGGGTCTCCCGGAGCGAGCGGGCTGGTGAGGGCCTTGTCGTCCTTGATGAGACAGGCCCGTGAGTCGGCGAAGCGCTGGGTGAGGAGCTGCCGGGTCGGGACGTCCTCGAAGGCGGGGTCGCCGACCCAGCGTCCCCGGTCGGCGAACGCGATCCGGCTCGCCTCGATGAAGCGGTGGAGGTACTCGGCCTGGGTGGCCCGGGAGAGGTCGGTGCGTTCCAGGATGTTGAGTGCCTCGCCGACGGTCGTGCCGCCTGACGAGGAGGGGGCCATGCCGTACACGTCGAGACCCCGGTAGTCGATCCTGGTGGGGGCCTGCAGTTTCGTGGCGTAGGCCCGCAGGTCCCACCGGGTCAGGTCGCCGGGGCGCACCACCCGGGTCGCACCGTCGCGCACGGGCGGATTGCGCACGGTATTGACGATGTCTCGGGCGATGGGCCCTTCGTAGAGGGCCCTGCTGCCCTTGCGGCCGAGTTCGGCGTAGGTGCGGGCGAGGTCGGGGTTCTTGAGGACGCTGCCGACGACGGGGAGCCGGCCTCCGGGGAGGAACAGTCCCGCGGTGGCAGGGAAGTCGGCGAAGCGCTCCTGGTTCGCCTCGGTCTGGGCGCGGAAGGTGGCGTCGACGGTGAATCCGTCGCGGGCCAGCCGCTCGGCGGGCTTGAGCAGTTCGCGCAGGGACTTGCTGCCCCAGGCGCGCAGGGCGGCGTCCCAGGTCGCGGGCGTGCCCGGGGTGCCGACGCCGAGTCCGCTGGTCATGCCCTCGGCGAACGGGATGGGTTTGCCGTTCTCCAGGAAGAGGTCCTGTCCCGCGGTCAGCGGCGCGGTCTCCCGGCCGTCGATGGTCTGTACGGTGCGCCTCTTCGCGTCGTAGTGGACGAAGTAGCCGCCCCCTCCGATGCCCGCGGAGTACGGCTCGGTCACGCCGAGCGCGGCCGCGGTCGCGACCGCGGCGTCGACCGCGTTGCCTCCGCGTGCGAGCACCTCGATGCCTACAGCCGAGGCGTCGGCGTCGACGCTGGCGACCGCGCCTCCGTAGCCCACGGCGACGGGCGACTTGACGGGCGTGGGGTGTGGCGGCGAGGTGGTCGGGGCCGCGGCTCCGACCGACGACACCAGGGCCGCGGCGACAGCCACCAGCGAGAGCTTGCGAACCGTTCTCGGGCGCATGCATACCTCCAGTCGACGACTGTCAGCGCAGCGTAACGGCCGCGCGCCGCCTCGTCAGGACCGCCTCGTCGGCTGTCCGGCGGTGCCGATACGATCCCCGGCCATGACTGACGACGTGCGTGACATCGTGCTCGGGGTGATAGCCGCCGCCGTGAGCGGTTCGATCGGCTGGCTGGCCCGTACGTACCTCTGGAAGCGCAGGTTGCGCCTCCGCCGGAGGTTCCTGGGCCTTCCCTCCGGGTCGGAATGCATGCTGGTCGTGAACCGCAAGGCGAACCAGAACCAGAACCACGGGGTGCACCAGCAGGACGTGTTCGCGCTGCTCGAACTGTCGGCCCTGATCAAGGATTGCGGGGCCCATGCCCGCATCGTCTCACACGACGCGGCGCAGCAGGGCTTCGGCGAGCGGACCGAGTTCTGTCTTGGCGGCCCGACCTCGAATCAGCGGACGGCCGCGCACCTGCGCTCGCTGCTGCCGGGTGTGTCGGTCACCACGGACGCCGAAGCGATCGCGGACCGTGCGATGTTCCGGATCGGCGACGACGAGTACCGGATGGAGCGCGGCGAGACCGAGTACGTGCTGCTGGCGCGGCTCGTCATGGAGGCCGGCACCCGGCCGGTGTTCCTGTTCTGCGGGCAGCGCGCAGTGACGAACCAGGCGGCGGCCCGCTACCTGGCCCGGCACCATGAGCGTCTGGGCAGGAAGTACGGGGACGAGTCGTTCTGCCTGCTGCTGAAGGTGGTCAACTCCGAGGCGTACGGGCCGGATGTGGTGGAGCTGGTCGCGGACGTCACCCGAGTCGCACGGGCAGAGCCTTCAGCCCGTTGACGAAGTTGGAGACGAGCCGGCGCGGCGGGCCGGAGAGGGACACGGCGGGCAGGGTCCGCAGTGCTTCCTCGTGGAGCACGCGCAGTTGCAGCCGGGCGAAGTGCGCGCCGAGGCAGACGTGCGGCCCGTCGCCGAACGAGACGTGGGGATTGGGATCCCGGGACAGGTCGAGGCGGTGCGGGGCGTCGAAGACCCGCTCGTCGTAGTTGGCGGAGCCGTGGAAGACCACGACCTTGTCGCCGGCCCGGAGCCGCTGCCCGGCGAGTTCGGTGTCCCAGCCGGCGGTACGGCGGAAGCTGAGGACGGGCGGGTGCCAGCGCAGCAGTTCCTCGACGGCGGTCGCCACCCGTACCTTGCCGGAGCGGAGTCCTCGCTGCTCTCCGGGGTGTTCGGCGAGGGCCAGGAATCCACCGGGGGCCGCGCTGCGGACGGTGTCGTTGCCGGCGACGGTGAGCAGGAAGAAGAACATCTCCAGTTCGCCGTCGTCGAGTTCGGCCGCGGCGAGAGAGGTCATGACATCGTCGCCGGGGTGCCGCCGTTTGTGTGCGGCGAGTTCCCGGGCGTACTGGAACATCTCGCCCAGCATCGCGGGGGAGCGGGGGTTGACGGGCGCCCCGTCGGGGCCGAGCACGGGTGACTCGTCGGGGTCCTGGTAGCCGATGACGCGTTCGGTCCAGTCGAGGAGCAGTCCGCGGTCCTGCTCGGGCACGCCCAGCAGGTCGGAGAGGTTGAGCAGGGCGTACTCGTCGGTGACCGTGCGGACGAGGTCCACGGTGCCGTCCTCGGCGGCCGACCGGGCCGCTTCGAGCAGCGCCCGTGCCCGCTCGCGAGCCGACCGTTCGAAGCGGTCGACACGGGCGGGGGTGAAGGCCGCGCTGACCAGGCGGCGCAGCCGGCCGTGGCCGGACGCGGGCTGCCCGGGGGTGCGGGGGACGGGGTCCTGGTTGAGCATCATGCGCCGGATGAACGGCAGGTCGGCCGGGTCGGGGTCGCGGATCTGGGTGGCTCCGAGGTGGGACGAGAAGACCCGGGCGTCCTTGAGGACCCGGACCACGTCCTGGTGCCGGGTGACGGCCCAGAATCCGGGCCCCGCGGGCCAGCCGAGGACCTCGTACTCCTCCTGCCGGGCCACCGGGTGCCGGTCGCGCAGCTCCCGGTAGGCCCCGTGGGGCAACCCGCGGGCGTAGACCCGCGGGTCGAAGACATCGGGGACCGGGTCGGTCATCCGGCGTCCGCGCGCAGGAAGTCCTCGACCGCGCGGACCAGGTCGAGGGGGGCCTCGTCCATGGCGTAGTGGCCGGCGCCCGCCAGTTCGACGAGTTCGCCCTGCGGGTACCAGGCCAGCCAGGTCTGCCGCATGAGGTCGGCACCGAGTGCGGGGTCGAGGGCGCCGACGACGGCGAGGGCGGGGACGGTGCTGCCCTCGACCTCGCTGTGGAAGTCCTCGCCCGCCCAGGAGTCGAGCCAGGCGCGGAACGCCTTGGGGTCGCTGCAGTCGAGGGAGCGGCGCACCATGCGGTCGAGCCAGGCGCCGGGCCGTACGCCGCCGGTGGTGGTGTCGATGATGATCCGCCGGTTCTCGGGCCGTTCGGCCGCCTCGGCGAACAACTCCCACTGCTCGGGCGGCATCGGCAGTCCGCTGGCGGGGACCGGCGAGACGCCCACGATGCGGCGGACGCGCTGCGGGGCGATGGCGAGGATCCGCTGTGCGACGGCTCCGCCCATCGAGTGTCCGACGACGGAGAAGCGGTCCCAGCCGAGCCGGTCGGCGAGTGCGAGCACGTCGTGGGCGGCCTGCCCCGTGGTGTGGGCGCCGCCGGCGTCCCGGGCCTCGCCGTAGCCGCGCAGGTCGACGAACGCGTAACTGAAGGAGTCCGGATCGAGGTCGTCGCGTACGGGGGCGTAGGCGTCGCGGTCGGCGAGCCAGCCGTGGACGGCGACGACCCGGTGGGGTCCGTCACCGAGCAGCAGGTGGGGCGGTACGAAGGGGGCCACGGGCGCTCCGATCGGAGGGGTGGACGGCCGGACGTCGATAGCCTGGCCCGCCGGGATCCGCGTCACACCTGACGGCCGGGGAATTCCTCCTTCGCCGGCGCACCACGATGACGATCGGACGATCAAGCCCGGAGCCGGCGGCGATGCGCGCCCCGACCGGCTGTGAGGGGATTCGCCGAGCCGTCCGCGGCCGACGGGCTCGCCCTCGCCCGCCTCGCCGGTACCGCCTTCCGCGTCACCTGGGGTCCAGGCCTAGTCCAACTGCCTGGCCGACTACGGCCGTTGCCGGGTCCGGCCGCGCGAGAGGTCCGCCAGAACCTCCTGACGATGGACAACTGACGCCGTTTCCAACATCGTTACCCTCACGTAACTTACCGACCAGTTACCTTCGGTAAGGCTTTGGGGTTACCTTCGGGTCACTTTGCACGGACGCGAAGGAGCGTTTCATGGCATACCCCCACACGACCGCCGCGGCGATGGCGGTTGCGGCGCTGCTCGCCGGGACCGCCCTCACCTCCGCCCCGGCCGCGACGGCCGCCCCGTCGGCCTCGGACACCGGGTCGGCCACGGCTTCGGGGCTGACGTTCCACGACATCCCCGGGTCCGGCGGCGTCACCCTGAAGGGCAATGTGTTCACGCCTTCCGGAGCCGCCGTACGGACCACGGGACGCCATCCGCTGATCGTGCTGCCCAGCAGCTGGGGCCTCCCCCAGTTCGAATACATCGTGCAGGCACAGAAGTTGGCCGATGCCGGCTATGTCGTGGTCAGCTACACCTCACGCGGCTTCTACCTGTCCGGCGGCAGAATCGAGGTCGCCGGCCCCCCGGACACCGCCGATGTCTCGGCCGTGATCGACTGGGCTCTCGAACGCACCCCCGCCGACCCTGACCGCATCGGGGTGGCCGGGGTGTCCTACGGTGCGGGCATCTCCCTGCTGTCCGCGGCCCGCGACCCGCGCATCAAGGCGGTCGTCGCACTGAGCGGCTGGGCCGACCTCGTCGAATCGATCTACAGCGGCCGGACCCAGCACCGCCAGGCCGTCGGGGTGCTCTACGGGGCAGGCAAGGTGACGGGCCGTCCGAGCCCCGAACTCGACCGGATCATGAAGGACTTCCTCTCCTCCGACCTGACCAAGGAAGAGGAGATGAAGCAGTGGGGCCGCGTCCGCTCCCCCGCCGCCCACCTCGACTCCATCAACCGCAACGGCGCCGCCGTCATGCTGGGCAACGCCTGGGGCGACACCATCTTCCCGCCCAACACCTACGCGGACTTCTACGAGAAGCTCACCGGGCCCAAGCGGCTGGAGCTCCGCCCCGGCGACCACGCCACCGCCGAGATCACCGGCCTGTTCGGCCTGCCCAACGACACCTGGACCAACGCCCACCGCTGGTTCGCCCGTTACCTCAAGGGCGAGCGCAACGGCATCGACACCGAGCAGCCGGTGCAGCTGAAGTCCCGCTCCACCGGTGGGTACGAGGGCTACGACTCCTGGAAGGACGTGCCGAAGGGCACGGAGAGGATCGGCCTCGACAGCACGAAGAAGATCCGCGCCAACCTCGACTCGGGTGCCAACGGCGGCACGACGCTGCTCTCCAACACCATCGACCAGGTGCTGAAGGTGCCCCCGCTGGTGTCCGTGCCGCTGCTGCCGCGGCCGTTCGCCGCCGTCTGGCAGTCCGAGCGCTACGACTCGCCCCGCCGGATCCGCGGTACGGCCGAGCTGCACACCACGGTCACCAGCACCAAGGAGAGCGGCACCTTCATCGCCTACCTCTACGACGTGGGCCCGCTCGGCGTCGGCAAGCTGGTCACCAACGCCCCCTACACCTTCCACGGCCGGACACCGGGCGAGCCGTTCTCCGTGGACCTGGACCTGTTCTCCACCGCCTACGACGTACCGGCGGGCCACCGGCTCGCCGTGGTCGTCGACACCGTCGACCCGCTCTACATCGAGCACAACCCGTCCGGCGCGAAACTGACCTTCTCCTCACCGGAGGCGGACCCCTCCTGGGTGTCGGTCCCGCTGCGCGAGAAGTGAGCTCCGGCTGCTGCCGGGCGGACCGCCCGCCCCGCCCGACAGCAGCCCCGCCCGGCCGCCGCACGGTCCCGTTGCCCGCTGCCGCACGGTCCCGCCGACGGGCCGCGGCGCGGGCCACCCCGTACCGGTCAGTGCTTGAGGATCTTGGACAGGAAGTCCTTGGCGCGCTCGCTGCGCGGGTTGACGAAGAACTCGTCCGGCGGCGCCTCCTCCACGATCCTCCCGTCGTCCATGAACACCACGCGATGGGCGGCGTACCGGGCGAAGCCCATCTCGTGCGTGACGACGACCATGGTCATCCCGTCCCGGGCGAGCTGCCGCATGACCGCCAGCACTTCGTTGATCATCTCGGGGTCGAGGGCCGAGGTCGGCTCGTCGAAGAGCATCACCTTCGGGTCCATCGCCAGCGCACGGGCGATCGCGACGCGCTGCTGCTGACCGCCGGACAGCTGGGCGGGGAACTTGTCCGCCTGGTCGGCCAGCCCCACGCGGTCCAGCAGCTGCCGGGAATGCCGGTCCGCCTCGGCCCTCTTGCGCTTGCGCACCTTGATCTGCGCCGTGGACACATTGGCCAGCACGGTCTTGTGCGCGAAGAGGTTGAACGACTGGAAGACCATGCCCACGTCGGCGCGCAGCCGGGCGAGTTCCCTGGCCTGGTGGGGCAGCGGCCGCCCGTCGACGACGATCGTGCCGGACTGGACCGGCTCCAGACCGTTGATGGCGCGGCAGAGTGTCGACTTACCCGACCCGGACGGGCCGATGACGACCACCACCTCGCCACGGGCGACGGTGAGATCGATGTCCTGGAGAACGTGCAGCGAGCCGAAGTACTTGTTGACGTCCCTCAGCTCGATCAACGGCTCGAAGGCCATGGGCCCTGCCCCTCTGCGCTGTGTCGAGGTCAGCGCAAACTATCCGTCCCGGGCCCGTACCTCACTCGTGACACGCACGACCCGCGACACTCACGAGCCCCTCATACACACGGCCCCGGCAGTCACGACGGAAACCGAAGGGACCCGGGGGCCATCAGGCCTCGGCCGCCTCCGCGTACACCTGGGACAGCTCGGGTGCCCCGGAGGCCGCCCAGTCCAGGCCCGCCTCCACCACGTTGATCTCCCGGCCGGAGGCCAGCCGGACCACCGGCTGCCCGCTCGGCCAGAAGGCCCAGGCCGCGCCCGGGACCGTGCGGACGATCACCGTGCCCAGGTACAGCCCGGCGTCATTGCCCACCCAGGGCAGCTCCTCCGGGTCGTCGCGCCAGCGCGGCGGCAGCTGGTCGAGCGCCTGCAAGGACGCCGCGGAGTCGTCGAGTTCGAGCCCGTACCGGCCGGCCCGCTGACGCAGGAGCTCGCACTCGCCGAGGAGCTCCCCCACCCCCTCGGGATCGGTCTCCACCGCCTCGGCCAGCGTGGCCGCGGCGGCCGGTTCGGCCGGTTCACCGCGCTTGCGCCAATTATCCAAGAAAGGGATGTTCATACCGGTCAGCCTCCCATTCCCGACAACCGGCTCACCATCCGGCGCGCGGGCCCGGCGGCCCGTGGGCCCCGCGACGGCCGGTCCGGGGCCGAGGGCTCAGACGTCCAGGTCGACGACCACCGGGGCATGGTCGGAAGCGCCCTTGCCCTTGCGCTCCTCGCGGTCCACATAGCTGTCCTTCACGGCCTTCTTGAACGGCCCGTTGCCGTACACCAGGTCGATGCGCATACCCCGGTTCTTGGGGAAGCACAGCTGACGGTAGTCCCAGTAGGTGAACGGCTGGTCGTACTTGAGCGGCCGGGGCACCACGTCCGAGAGTCCCGCTTCGCGCAGTGCCGCGAGCGCCGCCCGTTCCGCGGGCGTCACATGGGTCATACCCTCGAAGAACCCCGGATCCCACACGTCCTCGTCGGCCGGTGCGATGTTGAAGTCGCCGAGCAGGGCGAACGGCCGCTCCCCCACGGTGTCCACGACGGTGGCCGTGCGCAGCGCATCGAGCCAGTCCAGCTTGTAGCCGTAGTGGTCGTGGCCGATCTCGCGGCCGTTCGGCACATAGACCGACCAGACACGGACCGGTCCGCAGGTCGCGGCGATCGCCCGGGGCTCCTGCACCCCCTCGTAGTCGGGACCGCCGGGCAGGCCCTTCACCACGTCCTCCAGGCCGACGCGGGAGACCACCGCCACGCCGTTCCACCGGCCGGTGGCGTTGACCGCCGATTCGTAGCCGAGCTCGCGCAGCTCGGCGGCGGGGAACTGCTCCTCGGTGGTCTTGGTCTCCTGGATGCAGAGCACGTCCGTGCCGGTGCTCTCCAGCCAGGCCAGCAGCCTGGGGAGACGGGCGGTGATCGAGTTGACGTTCCACGTGGCAATCCGCATGTACGCAAACCTACCGCCCGCCGCCGACACTCAGAGTTCGGTCGAATCCCCCGGGATCAGCCGGCCGTGGTCGCTGCCGCCCAGCTCCCCGATCTGCCGGTCGTAGATGGGCCGCGCGAGATCCGTGAGCAGCGCGTCGTGGATGTCGATGGCCCGGCGCGGGGCGACCTCCCGCACGTAGTCGATCACTTCGGAGATCTTGTTCCAGGGGGCCATCACGGGCAGCATCAGCGTGTCCACCGGCCGGTCGGGCACGGTGAGCGCGTCCCCGGGGTGGAAGACCGAGCCGTCGACCAGGAAGCCGACATTGGTGATCCGCGGGATGTCGGGGTGGATGACGGCGTGCAGCTCGCCGTGCACCTCCACCTCGAACCCGGCCGCGGTGAAGGTGTCGCCGTGGCCCACCGTGTGGACCCGGCCGGGGAAGGCCGCCGAGATCCGGTCGGCGACGCTGCGCAGCGTCCAGATCTCCGTGTCCGGCCGGGCGTCCATGGCGAGCCGCAGCCGCTGCTCGTCGAAGTGGTCGGGGTGCTCGTGGGTGACGAGGAGGACGTCGGCGCCGGCGGCCGCGTCCTCCTCGCTGAAGGCGCCCGGATCGATGACGAGCGTGCGGCCGTCCTTCTCCAGACGGACGCACGCGTGCTTCTTCTTCGTCAGCTTGATCGTCATGGGACCATCCTGCTACGCGTGCGGCGTCGTCTCCTGCCGGATGACGTCCCCGGCCACCCTGAAGGCGGCGCCCGCGGCCGGTGTGCCGCAGTACACGGCGGTCTGCAGCAGCACCTCGCGGATTTGGGCGGGCGTGAGACCGTTGCGCAGCGCGGCCCGGGTGTGCACGGCCAGCTCCTCCAGGTGGCCGCCCGCCACGAGGGCGGTCAGGGCGATGCAGCTGCGGGTGCGCCGGTCCAGGCCCTCGCCGCCCCACACCTCGCCCCAGGCGTAACGGGTGACCAGTTCCTGGAATCCGGCGGTGAAGTCGTCGCCGGGGTCCATGACCCGGTCGACATGGGCGTCGCCGAGGACTTCCCGGCGGATGCGCAGTCCGGTGTCGTACGGGTCGGGGCGGCTCTCGGCGGGTGCCGGGCCGGCCGGTGGCACCGGTGGTGCGTCTTCGGCGGCCGGAGCGCCGCCCTGCGCCGGCAAGGCCGGTGCCGGCACGACGGGGAGGACGCCCGTGGTGTCCTGGGGGGCGTCGGCGAAGTGTTCGGCCAGGAGGTCGGTGACGGCTCCGGGCTGTTCCACGGGCGCGAGGTGGGAGGCGCCGGGGACGACGGCGAGGCGGGCGTCCGGGATGCCCGCGACGAGGGTGCGGGCGTCTGCGGGGCCGGTGATCCGGTCCTCGGAGCCGACCAGGACCAGCGTCGGCACGCCGATCCTGCCGAGCTCGGCGCGGATGTCGAAGGCGGCCAGCGCCTCGCAAGCGGCGATGTAGCAGCCCGGGTCGGTGGCACGGACCATCTGTAGGGCCCAGTCGACGATGGCGGGCTGGGCCGCCGCGAACGCTCCGGTGAACCACTGCTCGGGCGCCGCCCGGGCGATGGGTTCCAGACCGTGGGTGCGGACGATCACGCCGCGCTGCCGGAGCTCGTCGGCCGTGCCGAACCGGGGCGAGGCGGCGACGAGGGCGAGCGAGGCGACGCGGTTCGGATGGCGCAGTACCAGGTCGGCTCCGACCGCGCCGGCGATGGAGCAGCCGGCATAGCCGAAGCGCTGGACGCCGAGTTCGTCGAGGGTGGCGAGCAGCCGGTCGCCGAGTTCCTGGACGGATGCGGCGGGATGGGCGGGTGCGCCGCCGTGGCCGGGGAGGTCGAAGCGGACGATCCGCCGTCCGGTGGCGAGCTCGGGTATCTGCCGGTCCCACATGTGACCGGTGGTGCCGAGCGAGGGGCCGAGCACGAGGACGGGGGCGTCGTCCGGGCCGTCGATCCGGTACTGGAGGGTCTGGGTCTCACTCACCCGCGTCACCCTAACGACCGGCACGGCTACGTGCGGTCAGGGGGTGGCGGTGGAGACCACGTACACGACGGGTCCGTCCGGGTCGGTGCGGTCCACGGTGATGGCCTGGCTGGGGAGCGGATCGGCCTGCCGGTGAACCGTGCCGGCCCACTGGCGCCCGGGACCGAAGCTCCAGCCGACCGTGTGCGCGTCGGACGGTTTGACCGTCACCTGTCCCGGTTCCAGGGCGGCGGTGCCGGTACCGACGTCCTTCAGGAAGCGGTCCAGGCCGTCGGGGGTGGTGCGGAACCGGACGTGGAGGCGGCTGACCTTCCAGTTGTTGGTCTCGTAGTAGACGACGGCCTCGGCGCCCTTGGGGACCGGCACCTCGTAGATCCTGCGCTGGACCGTGGAGGGCCAGCCGGCCCGCAGACCGTGCACGGCGACCTTGCGCGCCTTGTCGCGGCCGCTGTCCCGGCTCTGCTCTGCGGAGATCACCAGATAGCCGGCCGGGATGCCGATGAGGAGCACGATGACGCAGGCGGTCCGGAAGCGCCGGCGGATCATCTGCCGGCGGTCCTCGGCCGGCCCGGTCCGGTCCGGCCGGGTGGACTGGCGCGGCACGGTGGGGCGGTCGGCCGGTGTCATCACGGGGATCCCTGGGTGGTGCGGTCACTGCTGAGGGCGCGGGCGGCCCGGGCGTAGCGCTCGTGGCGCTCCACCCGTCGGCGGTTGGCTCGGCGGAACCGGCGCGCCACCATGCGGGCCAGGTCGGCCGCGCCGACCATACCCGCGTCCGGGCCGAGCTGTGCTCGCGCGATCCGGGCCTCGGGACGATAGCCGCGGCCGGTCAGGTGCCGCCGGAAGGCGTCGCGGGCGGGTCCGATCAGCAGGTCGTCGGCGGCACTCACACCGCCGCCGATGACGAAGCAGGACGGGTCCAGGGCGGCGGCGAGGTTGGCGATGCCGACGCCGAGCCACTGGCCGATCTCCTGGAGCAGTTCGACGCACATCGCGTCGCCCTCGCGGGCGAGTTCGGTGATGAGCGGGCCGGTGATGTCGGAGACGTTGCCCTTGACCCGCTCGATGATGTTGTAGGCGACCGGGGAGTCGGCTGCGGCCAGTTCGCGGGCCTCCCGCACCAGGGCGTTCCCGGAGCTGTACTGCTCCCAGCAGCCGCGGTTCCCGCACGGGCAGCGGTGGCCGCCCGGCACCACCTGCATATGACCGAATTCACCCGCCACCCCGTACTTGCCGCGCTTGACCTCGCCGTCCTGGAGGATCGCGCCGCCGATGCCGGTCCCGAGGGTGATCATGACGAGGTGGTCCTCGCCCCGGCCCGCCCCGAAGCGCCATTCCGCCCAGGCGGCGGTGTTGGCGTCGTTGTCGACCATGACGGGGACGGCGAGCCGGCCCTGGAGTGCGTCGCGGAGCGGCTCGTTGCGCCAGGCGAGGTGCGGTGCGAACAGCACGCGGTTGCGGTCGGCGTCGACCCAGCCGGCCGCGCCGATGCCGACGGCGTGCACGTCGTGGCGGTCGGAGAGGTCCAGGACCAGTTCGACGATGGTGTCCTCGACGACCTTGGGGCTCTTGGACTTGTCGGGGGTCTCGGTGCGCAGCTTCTCGAGGATGTTGCCGTCGGCGTCGACGACTCCGGCCATCACCTTGGTGCCGCCGATGTCGATGCCCACGGTGGGGACACGGGGGGCGGTCAGGAGGGAGCGGCGCTCGCGGGTGCCGACCGTGCGCAGGACCGTCGCCCGGGCCGCCCCGCGGTGGGTGAGTTCGCGGTAGGTGCTCATCGGGCGGCCCCCGATCGGCCGGAGGCGGTGGATCCGGGTGCGCGCACGAGTCTTGTCGTCCCTGTGGGTGTCGGGGCCGGGCTGGCGGCGGGGGCTGCCCGCTGTGACCGATTCTGCCACCGCCGGCCCGGCCGGGTCGGCTAGGGAGTGTCCTGCGGATCTTGGCCGTCCGGGTGGGCGCCGTGCTGGTCCGCACGGCCACCGTGCCCGTGCCGGCCGTGCTCCTCCGGGCCGCCGAGGTGGCGGGGCACGGGGGCGCGCTGCAGTTCGTGGCTGAGCTCCTCCAGTTCGCTGCCGCCGGCCATCTGCCGGGTCAGTTCGTCGAGGCTGATGCCGTCCTTGGTGTGGCTGCCGACCATGGTTCCGCGCTTGAGCAGGACGAACCGGTCGCCGACGAGATAGGCGTGGTGCGGGTTGTGGGTGATGAGCACGACTCCGAGTCCGGCGTCCCGGGCGGCCGCCACGTACTTCAGGACCACCCCGGACTGCTTGACGCCCAGGGCGGCGGTCGGCTCGTCGAGGACCAGGACCTTGGCGCCGAAGTACACGGCCCGGGCGATGGCCACGCACTGCCGCTCCCCACCGGAGAGGGTGCCGATGGGCTGGTCGACGTCGCGCAGGTCGATGCCCATGCGGAACAGTTCGGCGCGGGTGGTCTTCCGCATGAAGCCGACGTCGAGCCGCTTGAGCGGGCCGATGCCCACGGTCGGCTCGGAGCCGAGGAAGAAGTTCCGCCAGACGGGCATCAGCGGGACCACCGCGAGGTCCTGGTAGACGGTGGCGATGCCCAGGTCGAGGGCTTCGCGGGGCGAGGAGAGCGTGGTCTCCTCGCCCTCGATGCTGAGCGTGCCGGCGTCGTGCCGGTGCAGACCGGAGATGATCTTGATGAGGGTGGACTTGCCGGCGCCGTTGTCCCCCAGGACGCAGGTGATCTCGCCGGCGTGCACCTCCAGGGAGACGCCTTCGAGGGCACGGATGTGACCGTAGTGCTTGCTGACGTCGTCCAGCCGGACCAGTGCGGCCGCCTCGTGGGTCTGCTGCGTGGTCGCTGTCATGCGCTCGCCTCCGCCCGCTTGCGGACCCATGCGTTGAGCAGGGTGGCCAGGAGGAGCATCGCTCCCAGGAAGAACGTGAACCAGTCGGGGTTCCACTCGGCGTAGACGATGCCCTTGCTCGTCATGCCGAAGATGAGGGCGCCGACGGCGGAGCCGATCGCCGAGCCGTAGCCGCCGGTGATCAGGCAGCCGCCGATGACGGCCGCGATGATGTAGGTCAGTTCGTTGCCGACGCCCTCGCCCGACTGGACGACGTCGAACGAGAAGAGCAGGTGCTGGCCGGAGATCCAGGCGGCGAGGGCCACGCCCATGTACAGCCCGATACGGGTCCGGGTGACGGGTACGCCGACCGCTCGCGCCGCGTCGGAGGCGCCGCCCACGGCGAAGATCCAGTTACCGGCCCTGGTCCGGAGCAGCACCCAGGTGGCGACGGCCACCAGGGCGAACCACCACAGGACGGTGATCTTCACATCGACGTCCCCGAAGGTGAGCTGGGAGGCGAAGACGGCCTTGGCGGAGGCGAAGCCCTCCATGTCGGCGATGCTCTTGGTGGACACGGTGCCGCTGATCAGTTTGGTGAAACCGAGGTTGAGCCCGGTCAGCATCAGGAAGGTGCCCAGCGTGATGATGAAGCTCGGCAGCTTCGTACGGGTGAGCATCACGCCGTTGAAGAAGCCGATGGCGAGCGTCACGAGCAGCGAGACGCCGACCCCGACCCAGACGTTGGCCGTCATCTGGTAGCTGGCCATCGACGAGACCAGCGCGGAGCTCGTCACCATCACGCCGGCCGACAGGTCGAACTCGCCGCCGATCATCAGCATCGCCACCGGCACCGCCATGATGCCGATCACCGACGAGGCGTACAGGACGGTGGACAGGCTGGACGGCTGGAGGAAGGTGTCCGCGACGAGCGAGAAGAAGACGAAGACGGCGGCGGCGCCCACGACCGCGCCGAGTTCGGGCCTGCTCAGCACGCGGCGCAGCGGTGAGCGGTGCAGCAGCCGCTCGTCCGCGGGTGGTGGTGCCGTGGTGGTCACTGGTCCACCATCCTTTCTGCGGGCGCCAGTCGGATGCTCGTGGTCGGATGCCGGTGAGAGCCGGGGTGACGGCCTGGGGTGGTCATCGGGTCCCCCGCTTCGTGTAGTCCTCGAGCTCGGCGGCGTCGTCCTTGGTGATGATCTGGGGCCCGGTCAGCACCGGACGGCCGCCGCCGAGCACATCGGCGTTGTACCTGTGGAGCCACAGCAGGTCGATGGCCTCGTAGCCCTGGAGGTAGGGCTGCTGGTCGACGGCGAAGCCGAGCGTCCCGTCCTTGAGGGCGGCCGCGACCTTGGCGTTGAGGTCGAAGGTGTCGATCTCGGCCGCGCTGCCCGCTCCCTCCTTGGCCTTGACCGCGGCGTCGGCGAAGGGCGCGCCGAGGGTGACCACGGCGTCGATACCCTTGTCCGCCTGGAGTTTCGCCTCGACGGCCGCCTGGACGTCGGGCATGTTGGTGCCGTCGACGTAGAGGTTCTGCAGTTCGCCGTCGAAGGTCCTCGCGGCGCCGGCGCACCGCTGTTCATGACCGACGTTGCCCTGTTCGTGCAGGACGCACAGGGCCTTCTTGCGGCCGCGGCGGTCCAGTTCGTCGCCGACGGCCTCGCCGGCGACCGTCTCGTCCTGGCCGATATGGGTGAGGGCGCCCAGCTGCTTCGACTCGGCGGAGCCGGAGTTGACGGTGATCACCGGGATGCCCGCCTTGACGGCCTTGGCGACGACGTCCTTCAGGGCGTCGGGCTTGGCGAGGCTGACGACGAGTCCGTCGACCTTCTGGTCGATGGCGGCCTGCACCAGCTGGGCCTGCTGCTGCGCCTCGTCGTTGTGGGAGTACAGGAACTTGATGTTGTCCTTGACTGCGGCCTGCTTGGCACCGTTCTGGACGATGTCCCAGAAGGTGTCGCCCTCACCGGAGTGGGTGACCATGGCGAAGGTCCAGCGCGGGGTGTTCACGGCGGAGCGGCCCTCGGCTGCGGCCCGGGCCGCGCGTTCCTCGGCGCGCTTGCCGCCGGTGCTGCTGCACGCCGTCAGCGAGGCTCCGAGCACCGCCGCCAGCACGGCTCCGACCGTACGTACTCCTGTCCTTGTCCTTGCCACGACGCCGAGCCCTTCTTGCCGTACCGCTCCATGGGGCCGAGAACGGAGCAAACCGGACCCGGCCGCCCAAGTATGGTTCATCGGTGATCTCCGGCGGTTCATGGGGCAGGCTCATCGGGTGCCGCGGGCGGTGTACTTCTCGAGGGCCGGCACGTCCTTGCCGGTCACGATCGCCGGACCGGTGAGCACGGGCTTGCCGCCTCCGAGGACATTGCCGTTGGTCCTGTTGAGCCACAGTTCGTCGACGGCGAGGTAACCCTGGAGATAGGGCTGCTGGTCGACGGCGAAGCCGACCTCTCCGGCCTTGAGTCGCTTCACGACCTCGGCGTTGAGGTCGAAGGTGTCGATCTCGGCGGTGGAGCCGGCGCCCTGCCGGGCCTGGACGGAGGCGGCCGCGAAGGGCGCGCCGAGCGTGACGACGGTGTCGATGGCCTTGTCTGACTGGAGTTTCGCCTCGATGGACGAGGTGGAGGCCGGCATGTTGGTGCCTTCGACGTTGAGGTTCTCGACCGCGCCCTTGAAGGCCTTCTTCACCCCCGCGCAGCGCTCCTCGAGGGAGACGTTGCCCTGTTCGTGGATGACGCAGAGGGCCTTCTTCCGGCCGCGCTCGGTCAGTTCCTCCCCTACGGCCTCGCCCGCGACGCCCTCGTCCTGGCCTATGTGGCTGAGCGCGCCGAGCGTCTTGGAGTGCTGGGCTCCGGCGTTGATGGTGACGACGGGGATGCCCGCCTCGACGGCCTTGGCGACGACGTCCTTGAGGGCGTCGGGCTTGGCGAGGGTGACGATCAGTCCGTCCACCTTCTGGTCGATGGCCGTCTGGACGAGCTGCGCCTGCTGACCGCCTTCCTTGTCGGCGGAGTAGAGGAACTCGACGTTGTCCTTGGCCGCGGCGGCCTTGGCGCCGTTCTGGACGATGTCCCAGAAGGTGTCGCCCTCACCGGAGTGGGTGACCATCGCGATCTTGAGCCGGGGCGTCTTGGCCGCGGTGCCGCCTGCCGTGGCGTCGCCGCCCTCCTCGGACGCCTTGCCGCCCGAGGAGCTGCACCCGGCGACGCCGAGTGCCAGTGCGGTGAGCAGAACTGCTGCCGTGCGGGGTATGCGCATGGTGGGTCCGCCTTCCCTCCCAGCCGCCGGTTGCGGCTGGGGGAGATCTAACGGCGGTACCCGCGGGCCCGTCAATACTTTGTCCGAACATTCTTACGTGGGGAGACGGGGAGATGTCGCAAACACGCCTCCCGGGGACCTTCGCGAATCGCCCGGCACCGGCCGGACGGGCACGACCGCACCCGCACGGCCGAACCAGTACAGGGCGAGCGGGTGCCGGCCCGGCCGGGCCCGGCCATGGTCCACCGGACACCCCCTAACCCGATACCGCTGACATTGCGGGCTTCCAGGGCATGCCGATCGGAACATCGTTGCAGGTCAGCGAATCGCCAGCCCTGTCAAGTCAGCGGCATCGCCCCTAAGCCCTGACCAGGAGCTGGAAGTCGAAGGAGTAGCGCGAGGCCCGGTACAGGTGCGATCCGTATTCGACGGCGCGGCCCGTGTCGTCGAAGGTGGTGCGCTGCATCGTGAGCAGCGGCGCGCCCGGCGCCTCGGCCAGCAGCTCGGCTTCGTCCGGCTCCGCCGCACAGGCGCCGACCGACTGGCGGGCGCTGTGGAGGGTGATGCCCGCGGCCCGCATCATCCGGTACAGACCGGTGTTCTCCAGCTGCTCGGTGTCCAGCGGGAGCAGTCCGGCGGGCACGTGGTTGCGCAGGTGCGCCATCGGCTCGCCGTGCGCGTAGCGCAGCCGCTCGATGCGCTGCACCTCGCTGCCCTCCGGAACCCCGAGGGCCGCGGCCACCTGGGCCGTGGCGGGCTCGGGGACGTTGCGCAGCACCCGGGTGGTGGGCCGCTGCCCGGCCGCTTCGAGGTCGTCGTAGAGGCTGCTCAGCTCCAGGGGGCGGCGGACCTGGCTGTGCACCACCTGGGTGCCGACGCCGCGCCGTCTGACCAGCAGGCCCTTGTCGACGAGCGACTGGATGGCCTGGCGCACGGTCGGCCGGGACAGTCCGAGCCGGCCGGCCAGCTCGATCTCGTTGCCGAGCAGGCTGCCCGGGGTGAGGACTCCCTGCTCGATGGCCGATTCGAGCTGCTGGGACAGCTGGAAGTACAGCGGAACCGGACTGGTGCGGTCCACACTGAGCGGCAGGGACGCGGCGGGATCGGCGGGCTTGGACACCCCAGGAGCCTATCCGGCACGTCAGGACCATCGGAAGACCGGTCATCCGGTTGTCAGGACATTGCCTTGACAGCCCACCGGTCCCCGGCCACCTTTGGGCCATGCGCATCGGACTCATCGGCACCGGCCGGATCGGTTCCTTCCACGCGGCGGTGCTCGCCCGCCACCGCGACGTGGGTTCTCTGGTGGTGACCGACGCCGATCCGGCGCGCGCCACCGCGATCGCCAAACGGCTCGGAGCGACCGCGGCCCCGTCAGTCGACGAGATCTTCAAGTGGGGCATGGACGCGGTGGTGATCACCTCCGCGACCTCCGCCCATGCCGACCTGATCGGACGGGCGGCCCGCGCGGGGCTTCCCACGTTCTGCGAGAAGCCCATCGCCGTCGACCTGGCCGGCACCCTCGCCGCGCTGCGCGAGGTCGAGGAGGCCGGAACCGTGCTCCAGCTCGGCTTCATGCGCCGCTTCGACGTCGGGTACGGGACCGCCCGCGCACTGGTGCGCGCCGGGAAGCTCGGCCGGCTGCACACGGTGCGCGCGATCACCTCCGACCCCGCGCCGCCGCCGGCCGAGTACCTTCCGCTGTCCGGCGGCCTCTACCGGGACTGCCTGGTGCACGACTTCGACATCCTGCGCTGGGTGACCGGGCGTGAGGTGACCGAGGTGTACGCGACGGGTTCGGACGCGGGCCCGGCGATGTTCCGGGACGCGGGGGACGTCGACACGGCCGCCGCCGTGCTCCGGCTGGACGACGGCATCCTGGCCACCGCCACGGCGACCCGCTGCAACGGCGCGGGCTACGACGTCCGGATGGAGCTCGCGGGTGAGCTGGACCAGGTCTCGGTGGGCCTGGACGACCGCACGCCGATCACCTCCACCGAACCGCAGGGCCCGCCCGCGGCCGAGAAGCCCTGGCCGGGCTTCCTGGAGCGGTTCGCCGCGGCCTACGAGGCCGAACTCGACGCCTTCGTCCGCCTGATCCACGGCGAGGTGGAGAACCCGTGCGACGGCCGGGAGGCGCTCCACGCGCTGCGCATCGCCGAGGCGTGCGAACGCTCGCGCGCGGAACACCGTCCGGTACGGCTGGAGGAGATCCCCTCCGGGTGAGCCGGGCCCGGGCGGCGCCCGGCGACGGTTCCGCGCGGACGGACGCGGACGGACATGTGCCGAGCCGGCGGGTGTGCGGCTACCAGCGCACCGGGAGCCGCTCCGGCCCGCGGATGAGCATGCCGCCCCGCCAGGTCAGGGCTGCGGGGTGGGCGTCGAGCGCCAGGTCCGGGCAGCGCTCCAGCAGGGAGCGGATCGCGATCCTGGCCTCCAGCCGGGCCAGCGGGGCGCCCAGGCAGTAGTGGATGCCGTGCCCGAACGCGACATGGCCGCGTGCGTCGCGCCGGATGTCGAAGCGGTCGGGCTCGGGGAACCGGGCGGGGTCGCGGTTGGCGTCGGCTATGGCGACCAGCACGAGTTCGCCGCCGCCCGGAACGACCGTGCCGCCGATGTCGACCGGGTCGACGGTGAAGCGGTACGTGGGGGTCTCGACCGGCCCGTCGTACCGCAGCATCTCCTCG
This sequence comes from Streptomyces sp. NPDC030222, assembly GCF_055573115.1. Lineage (NCBI taxonomy): Bacteria > Bacillati > Actinomycetota > Actinomycetes > Kitasatosporales > Streptomycetaceae > Streptomyces > Streptomyces sp. NPDC030222. The sequence goes on along the minus strand of NZ_JBVICA010000014.1, from coordinate 35,477 downwards.
ACGGCGTTGTCGAGCAGACCGAAGTCGGCGCGGAGTGCGGCGAGTTGCTCGGGGTGCGTGAGCAGGGCGAGGACGCCGTTGGAGATGAGGTTGACAGTCGTCTCATGGCCGGCGACGAGCAACAGCCAGGCCATCCCCATGAGTTCGTCGCCGGTGAGCCGGTCGCCGTCGACGTCGGCGGTGTGGATGAGGGCGCTCAGCAGGTCGTCGCCGGGTGCCTTGCGCTTGTCGGCGAGCAGCTGGGAAAGATACCCGGTCATCTGCCTGGCCGCCTCGCCGCGGACGGCGACATCGCTGTGGGACAGGGCCGTGTTCGACCAGTCCCGGAAGGATTCCCGGTCCAGGTCGGGTACGCCGAGCAGCTCCCCGATGACGGTGATCGGCAGCGGGAAGGACAGCTGCTCGACGAGGTCGGCGGACCTGCCGGGCAGCGCGAGCATCGCGTCCAGCATGCCGTCGGTCATCTCCTGGACTCGCGGCGCGAGCGCGTCGATCCGCCGCGGGGTGAACTCCCGGGTGACCAGTTTGCGCAGCCGGGTGTGGTCGGGCACGTCCGAATTGAGCATGGTCTGACCGGCGGCGAGCGAGGACAGGCCCAGGTTCGGCGAGGCGTTGCACCACCTCTTGGACAGCCTGGGGTCGGCGAGGGCCGCGCGGCCCTCCTCGTAGCCGACGACCAGCCAGGCGTCGGCGCCTTCCGGCATGCGGATCCGGTGGACCGGGCCGCGGGCGCGCAGCTCCGCGTAGATCGGGTACGGATCGCGGGTGAAGTCCTCGCCCATCCGGGCGAGATCGACTGTGGATTCGATGCTCAACGCCGTCCCTTCGGGTACGTCGTGTGGGAGGTGTTCGTGCGGCCGTGTCCCGCGTCGGGCGCGGGTGTTCACGGCAGCTGTCGGCATCGATCTCACCAGCGGGCCTCGGGCCACGGCCAGGGTTGCGCGCCGTAAAGTCTTGATATTTCGGCGAGTGGGCGGGTTCTCTCGGTCGGCCTACGAGCAGTCGGCCTACCAGCGGACGGGCAGGCCGCGCACTCCGCGCATCAGCAGCCCCGGCAGCCAGTCCAGCGGCCCGCCCGCCGGGTCGAGGGCCAGACCGGGGCAGCGCTCCAGCAGGGTGCGGATCGCGATCCGGGCCTCCATGCGGGCGAGGGGCGCACCCAGGCAGAAGTGGATGCCGTGGCCGAAGGCCAGGTGCCCCTGCGGGGCGCGCCGGATGTCGAAGACGTCCGGTGCCGGATAGCGGTCCGGGTCGCGGTCGCCTGCGGCGAGGGAGACGAGCACCGCCGCACCGGCAGGAATCACGGTGTCGCCGACGGGGACAGCTTCCTTGGTGAACCGGTAGGTGGCGTTCTCCACTGGCCCCTCGTACCGCAGCATCTCCTCCACGGCACCGTCCAGCAGACCGAAGTCGGCACGCAGATCGGCCAGTTGGCCCGGATGCGTGAGCAGGGCGCGTACGCCGTTGGTGATGAGGTTGACGGTGGTCTCATGACCGGCGAGCAGCAGCAGGTACGCCATGGCGCGCAGCTCCTCGGCCGACAGCCGGTCGCCGTCCTCTGCGCGGGTGCGGATCAGGGCGGACAGCAGGTCGTCCGTCGGGCCCGCACAGCGTTTGTCCTCGATGAGCTCGTCGAGATAGGCCGCGAGGGCGAGGACGGCGGGCTGGTCGGCGCCGGGAGCGCTGGGTGCGACGATCTCGTTGGACCAGGCGCGGAAGTCGTCGCGGTCGGCCGTGGGCACCCCGAGCAGTTCGCAGATGATGGTGATGGGCAACGGGAACGACAGGGCGTCCACCAGGTCCGCGCGCCCCGCCGGGAGCATGGCGTCGATCAGCTCGTCGGTGATCCGCTGGATCCTCGGCCGCAGTTGCTCGACCCTGCGCGCGGTGAACTCGCGGGCGATCAGCTTCCGCAGCCGGGTGTGGTCCGGCGGGTCGAGGGTCAGCAGGTTCGACCCGATGACCTCCTCGTCGAACAGCGTGATCCCCATGGTGGCGGGGGACTTGGACAGCCGTGGGTCCGCGAGCGCGGCCCGCGCCTCCTCGTACCCCACGATCATCCAGATCGGGCCCTGGTCGCCGGTGTGCACCAGGTGCACCGGCCCCGTGGCGCGCAGCCGGGCGTAGTACGGGTACGGATCGGCGTTGAACTCCGCGCCGTGTTCGCGCAGATCGATGACGGACATGTATCCCTCCCCCATTCGGACGGTGCCAGCCTACGTCGGGTGTCCACGTCCGTCCGTGCCGCCGCACCGCCGGGCACGCCGATGACGCTCAGGGCGACCTGATCCGGTCAACTCATCGGCTGGAAAAGGCTGGTGGAGAGGTGAGCCGGCGCACCCCGTACAGGCCGTGCCACCCGGATGCCGGCAGTCGGCAGTCGGCAGTCGGCAGTCGGCAGTCGGCAGTCGGCAAGGCTCCGCGGGCCGGACGACTGCCGGCGTCACAGGCCGCCGGACGGCTCAGGCTCCGAAGGTCCCGAACGTGGCCCGCCCGGTCGGCTCGTAGGTGTGGATGGCGACACCGGCACCGGTCGTACGGGAGCCGGCCAGCCGGAACGCGGTCGGAAGGCCGCCGACCGGGAAGAGCCGCTGCCCCCTGCCGAGGACCACCGGGAAGACCAGCAGGGTGAGCTCGTCGACCAGGTCCTCGGCGAGCAGCGACCGGGCGAGCGTGCCGCTTCCGTGGATCTGGAGTTCGCCCTCGGACTGCTCCTGCTTGAGGCGCGCCACGGCTCCCGGGACGTCCCCGGTGATGACGGTGGTGCCCTCCCACTCCGCCCGCACCAGGGTGGTGGAGGCGACGTACTTGGGCCGGGTGTTCATACGGGCGGCGATGCGGTCCTCGGGATCGGTCACCCTCGGCCAGTACGCGGCGAAGATCTCGTAGGTACGCCGACCGAGGAGGAACGCACCGGCCCGTTCGATGACATCGACCATGAAGCGGGTCATGTCCTCGTCGGCGAACGGCACGACCCAGCCGCCGTAGGCGAAGCCGCCGCTCCGGTCCTCGTCGGGGGCGCCCGGCCCCTGCATGACGCCGTCGAGGGTGACGAACGTGGTGAGGCTCAGCTTTCCCATGGCTCTCTCCTTGCGGGTGGACATGGCACGGTCCGCACACGGGGCACGGTGCACTCCGCGTTCACCGGTCAAGACTTCCGTTCCGGCCCGAGGTCACCCCTCCGCGACGCGCGGTCGGGGGCGCACGTTTCCCCCGGCTGCGCTCCCCCGATGAACAACAACCCGTCCGCGCGCGTAGTAGACGGCAGCCGCCCCAGCCGTCAGGGAGGACCGCACAGAATGACCCCGCACCGCTTGGCCCGAGCCCTGCTCATCGGTGTCCTCATGCTGCTGCCTGCCGTACCGGCCGCAGCCCCGGCAGCCGCGCACGGCGCCCCGGCCGACCCGGTGAGCCGGGTCGTCGCCTGCGGCCCCGAGGGCTCCGGCACGTCCGAGGTCTGCCGGGCCGCAGTCGCCGCGAACGGCGGCCGGGGCTTCGACGCGTGGGACAACGTGCGGGTGGCCGGTGTCGCGGGACGGGACCGGGAGCTCATCCCCGACGGCAAGCTGTGCAGCGGCGGCATCACGGCGTACCGGGGCCTCGACCTCCCCCGTGCCGACTGGCCGTCGACCCCGATGACGGCCGGCTCCGAACTCACCGTCACCTACCGCTCGACGATCCCCCACAAGGGAACGTTCAGCCTCTTCCTCACCAAGCAGGGGTACGACCCGGCCGCCCCGCTGCGCTGGTCCGACCTGGAAGACCAGCCGTTCCTGACCGTGACCGAACCGGCCCTGCAGGACGGCGCCTACCGGTTCAGCGGCCGACTCCCTGCGGACCGCACCGGTCGGCACGTGCTCTACACGGTGTGGCGGAACACCGACACGCCCGACACCTACTACTCGTGCTCCGACGTCGTCATCTCCAGCGGGCCGGAGCCGCAGCTCGCCGCCGGGCAGCCCGTGTCGTCCTCCCGGGACTCGGGGGGCGACGTCACACCGCTGCTCGCGGTGGGCGCCGCGGTCCTCGCGCTGCTGGCGGTCGGCGCGTCCGTACTGCTGCGACAGCGCGCCCGCTGACGCACGGCCGGGGAGCGTCCCGGCCTCATGTCCCGCACGGGGCCTCATGAGCCCAGCCCGAGCCTGAGCCCGAGCCCGCCGCCGGAGCCGGGCGCCAACCGATGCGAACGACGGCCCGATGACGGACCGACGACAAGGAGTCCCCTGCCGTGTCACAGCTCAACACCGCCGCGCACAGTCCGTCGTGGGCCATGCTCAACCGCCTGGCCCCGGAGGCGACGGCCATGGACACCGGCACCGGCGCCTTCGCCGGGCAGTCGGACCGCGTCGACTTCTGCATCCCGTGCAATCCGTACTTCCCCACCCCGGAGATGTTCGGGCGGATGCGGGACTCGCTGGAGACGATCCTGAAGTACTACCCGAGCGACGCCGACACGGTGACGGCGGAACTCTGCCGGATCCTCGGTCTCAATGTGCAGACCGTCGCGATGGGGAACGGCTCGACCGAGCTGATTACCTGGATCGACCATCTGCTGGTCAGGGAGAGTCTGGCGATCCCGGTCCCCACCTTCGGACGCTGGACGGACCAGCCGCTGGAGACCGGCAAGCGGGTGGACATGTTCACGCTGCACGAGGAGCAGGACTTCGCGCTGGACCCGGTGGAGTACGTCCGGTTCATCCGGCGGCGCGGCTCGCGGGTGGCGGTGATCTGCAATCCCAACAACCCGGACGGCGGCTATCTGCGGCGCCGTCAGGTGCTGTGGCTGCTCGACGAACTGGCCGACCTGGACCTGGTGGTCGTCGACGAGTCCTTCATCGACTTCGTGGACGCCGAACGGGCCCCGTCGGTCGCCGACGAGGCGGCGATCCGGCCCAACGTGGTGGTGCTGAAGAGCCTCGGCAAGAACTTCGGGCTGCACGGCATCCGCTTCGGCTACATGGTGGCGAACCCCGCGATCGCCGCGAGGTTGCGTGGAGCGCTGCCCAAGTGGAACCTCAACTCCTTCGCCGAGAGCGTGGTGTTCATGCTGAAGGAGTACGCGGCGGAGTACCAGCAGAGCCTTTCGCTGCTCTCCCGCGACCGCGCGAACATGTCGCTCGCGCTGGCCGCGGTGCCCGGTCTGACGGTCTTCCTCTCGCAGGGCAACTTCCTGATGGTGAAGCTGCCCGAGGGCGTCGACGGGGCGGCGCTCCGCGACAGGCTGCTGGCCGAGTACGGGGTGTACGTCCGCGAGTGCGGCAACAAGCTCGCCAGCAGCAGTCGTTTCCTGCGGCTCGTGGTCCGTCCGCAGGAGGACGTGCAGCTGCTCATCACGGGCCTCCAGGCCTGCCTGCCCGGCGCGTCGGCCGCTGTGCCGCTCCAGCCCGCGCGCGCAGCACTCACCTCGGTGCTCTAGCGGGGCAGGCCGGCGCGGGGTGCACCGGCGCTGTCGTCGGACCGGTGCACCCCGCGTATCCACAGCCGTACCCGGCCGGCCGCCGCGGGCCCTCTGCCGGGCGGGGGCGCGGTGTCCAGGAGGTGTCCGGTGGATCAGGGTCGGACAGCCCGGGTCGTCTGGTGCCGTGGATTGCAGGGCGGAGGATGAGGGTCGCCGAAGGCAAGGAGAGGCAAGGAGAGGCAAGGAGAGGCAAGGAGAGGCAAGGGGAGGCAGGAAGAGGCAGGGGGAGAGTCCATGCGGAGCATCGGCGACCGACGACAACGCCGCAAGCCGCGGTGCCAGGCCGGCCGGGCCCGGCCATGGTCCACCGGACACCCCCTAACCGCCCAGGTCCTGGTGGCGGGCGGTGTCTAGCCGCCCAGTTCCTGGTGGCGGGCGGCCAGGCGTGCCACGCCCTGCTCGGTGAGGGAGCCGAAGAGGCGCAGGCGGGAGAAGCCGCCGTCGGGGAAGATGTCGATGCGGACGTGGGTGCCGGCCGCTGGGGCGTCCAGCACGAACCGGTGGGCGGTGTCGGGCCGGAGGCGGGTGCGCGGCAGGAACTCGGTCCATTCGCCGTCCTCCCCGTCCTTGACGGACAGGGCCGCCCAGCCGGCCGCGTTGCCCTTGAGGTACGCGGTGTCGATCTCCACGGCGCGGATCTCGGAGTGGCCGGCAAGCCGGTAGCGGATCCAGTCGTTGCCCCGGTCCCGGCGGCGGGCCGTCTCCCAGCCGTCGTCCATCTTGCGGGAGCGGCCCGGGCTGATGGTGTTGACGGGCGGTGAGTAGAAGCGGTCGGACGCGTCCTCGACGGATCCGCCGTTCTCCAGTGCCACCACGTCGAAGGTGCCGAGCGCGGCCAGCCACTCGGGGTCGGGGACGACCTCGCCGTGGACGCGGAGCCGTGCGATGCCCCCGTCCGGGTGCTGGTTGACGCGCAGGTGTGTGAAGCGCTGCTCGACGGTGACCTCGAAACCGTTGGCGGCGTGGCCGCCGACGGGTGTGCGCGGCACCAGTGTCGTCCACTTCACGCCGTCGCCGAGGAGTTCCTCCGGTGCGGGGGCGCCCCCGACCGAGGTGCCCTCGACGGAGACGGCCTGCGGCATGTTGCCACGGAAGTGGGCGGTGTCGACGACGATGCCGCGGATCACCCCGGGGGCGCCCAACCGTACCAGCGCCCAGTCGTGGTCCTCGGGCGCGGGCCAGGGGTGGTCGGCCGACACGCCGCGCCGGCGTCGGGTCTCCCAGCCGTCCATGATCTTGCCCTTGTGGCCGAAGCGCTCCGGGTCGAACGCGGCGGGCTCGGGGACCAGCAGGTTCTCGCGCTGGGCGAAGAACTCGTCGTTGGCGGCGATGACGCCCGCACCGAGCCGGCGGTCGGCGAGGTTGGCGTAGCCGGTGAACGGGAAGTCCGCGGTGCGGTAGTCGGCGTACGGGTCGCCGCCCGCGTACGGGTTCGCGTTGCCGGTGAAGGACGGTATCGCCACGGTGTCAGTCGTTCCTTTCGAGCAGCCGGCCAGTGGGCGCGGCAACGGTGCCGTTCTCCACGATCCGCGTGCCGCGCAGCCATGTCGACTTCACGACGCCGTGCAAGGTCTTCCCGGCGTAGGCCGTGACCTGGTTGCGGTGGTGGAGTTCGGCCGGGTCTACGGTGAAGGTCTCTTCGGGGGCGAGGACCGCGAAGTCGGCGTCCCGGCCCGGCTCGATGGCGCCCTTGCGGTCCAGTCCGGCCAGCTCCGCCGGTGCCGCCGACATCCAGCGGACGACGTCCTCCAGGGTGCGGCCGCGTCGGCGGGCCTCGGTCCAGATCGCGGGCAGCCCGAGCTGGAGCGAGGAGATACCGCCCCAGGCATCGGCGAAGTCGGGGACCTTCAGGTCGGCGGTGCACGGTGAGTGGTCGGAGACGACGCAGTCGATCGTGCCGTCGACGAGACCCTGCCAGAGGGCGTCCTGGTTCGCGGCCTCGCGGATGGGCGGGCAGCACTTGAACTCGGTGGCACCGTCGGGGACTTCCTCCGCGGTGAGGGTGAGGAAGTGGGGGCAGGTCTCGACGGTGATGCGCACGCCCTCCCGCCGGGCGGCCGCGATCATCGGCAGCGCGTCGGCGGAGGACAGATGCAGTACGTGCACCCGGGCGTCCAGTCGCCGGGCGTGGGCGATGAGGCCCTCGACGGCGGTGTTCTCGGCGTCGCGCGGGCGGGAGGCGAGGAAGTCCGCGTAGCGGGTGCCCCCGCGCTGCGGGGCGGCGGCCAGATGGCGGGGGTCCTCCGCGTGCACGATCAGCAGCCCGCCGAACCCGGCGATCTCGGCCATTGAGCGGGCGAGCTGCCCCTGGTCGAGCTCCGGGAACTCCTCCACGCCGGACGGCGACAGGAAGCACTTGAAGCCGAACACCCCGGCATCGTGGAGGGCCCGTAGGTCCTTGACGTTGTCGGGGACCGCACCGCCCCAGAAGCCGACGTCGATGTGGGCCTTCGCCCGGGCCACGTCCTGCTTGGTGCGCAGGTGCCCGGTCGTGGTGGTGGGCGGGAGGGAATTGAGCGGCATGTCGAGGAGGGTGGTGACGCCGCCGGCGGCCGCGGCGCGGGTGGCGGTCCAGAAGCCCTCCCATTCGGTGCGGCCGGGGTCGTTGACGTGTACGTGCGTGTCGACGAGGCCGGGGAGCAGCACATGGTCCCCGAGGTCCTCCAGCCGGGCCCCGGCCGGGACGTCCGCGTCGTACGGCAGTACGCCGGTGATCGTCCCGTCGGCGACCGCGACCGATGCGGCGCGGGTCCCCTCCGGGGTGACGACCCGGGTCGAGCGCAGCACCAGTTCCACTCCGGATACGGACACCCGTGCCCCTTTCTGCTCACGCGGCCCGCCGCTGTGGCGCGGCCTGGTCCCGCGGCCTTCCCCGTCGGCGGCCTGCCACATCGGTGGGCTGCCGCATCGGCGGGCGGCCACGTCGGTCGCCGCCGCGTCCGCGGTCCGCTGTTTCCTCAGCCGCCCGCTTGCTTCCTCAGCCGACCGCTCCGGCGCCGCTGCCGCCCTCTCGCTTCCGCCACTGCGACGACCGGACGAGATTTCAACGTTCTGTTGACGGAGTTTTCACGGCCGGGGCCTGCGCCGTCAAGGGTTCCCCGACCGAAGTCGCTGCCGGGCAGCAGACCTTGGACGTTTCCACCAAATGGAAGTAGGATTCCACTCCATAGAATGTAGCTCTCGCCATCCAGAAGCCCGCCGTCCTCGGCACCGTCCTGGGCGCCGTCCTCGTGACGCCCCGCAGCTCCCGGAGAGAACAGCTCTGACCGGCCAGGACGTCCTACTGCGGACCCCTGTGCGCCGGACGGCCGCCGGGTAGGCTGCTGCCTTGCCGTCAGCCTGAAAGGAACGCGCCGTGCCGACGTCCCGCGCCAGCACCACCGACGCCTCCAAGCCCGCCGCCGCCGGCGGCGTCCAGTCCCTGGAGCGCGCCTTCGACCTGCTCGAGCGGATGGCGGACGCGGGGGGCGAGGTCGGGCTGAGCGAGCTGTCCGCCAGCAGCGGCCTCCCACTGCCCACGATCCACCGGCTGATGCGCACCCTGGTCGCCTGCGGATACGTACGGCAGCAGCCCAACCGCCGCTACGCCCTCGGCCCGCGCCTCATCCGCCTCGGCGAGTCCGCGTCCCGGCTCCTCGGCACCTGGGCCCGCCCGTACCTCGCCCGCCTGGTCGAGGAGACCGGCGAGACCGCGAACATGGCGCTGCTCGACGGCGACGAGGTCGTCTACGTCGCCCAGGTCCCGTCCCGCCACTCGATGCGCATGTTCACCGAGGTCGGCCGGCGCGTGCTGCCCCACTCCACCGGGGTGGGCAAGGCCCTGCTGGCCCACACCTCGCCGGACGAGGTACGCGCCCTGCTCGCCCGTACGGGCATGCCGGCCGCGACGGAGAAGACCATCACCACCCCGGACGGCTTCCTCGAAGCGCTGGAGCAGGTACGGCGCAGCGGCTATGCGGTGGACGACAACGAGCAGGAGATCGGCGTCCGCTGCCTGGCCGTGCCGGTCCCGGACTCCCCCACGGCGGCCGCGATCTCCATCTCCGGCCCGGCCGGACGGGTCACGGAAGCCGCGACGGACAGGATCGTCCCCGTCCTCCAGGAGGTCGCCCGGGACCTCTCGGCCGCCCTGGCCAGCACCACACAGGCCTGAGGCCGGCACCTCAGACCCTGACCGGTCCCTCCGCGACGCGGCCGTCCGCCATCGGGACCACCCGGTCCGCCACCTCCAGATGGGTCCGGTCGTGGGTCACGACGACCGTCGCCGTCCCCCGCTCGCGTGTCAGCCGGACCAGGAGGTCCAGTATCGCGAGCCCTCGCTCGCGGTCGAGTGCGCTGGTCGGTTCGTCGACCAGCAGGACGGCCGGCTCGTTCATGAGTGCCCGCGCGATGTTCACCCGCTGCCGCTGACCGCCCGACAGCTGGTGCGGGCGGCTGTCGGCACGGTCTGCGAGGCCCACGGCCGCAAGCAGTTCGCGGGCCCGCGCCGGGGCGCCGCGCACCCGGCGGCCGCCGGAGAGCCGGGCCATCACCTCCAGCTGCTCCGCCGCCGTGAGCGACGGCAGCAGGTTGGCCTGCTGGAACACGATGCCGATGCGCTCCCGGCGCAGCACCGCCTTCTCCGCGCGACCCAGCACGCCGGTGTCCGTCCCGTCGACGACGACGCGTCCGGTGTCCGGAGTGACCAGCGTCGCGGCGACCGCGAGCAGACTCGACTTGCCCGACCCCGAGGGGCCGACGACCGCCGTGAGCCCACCGGGCGGCACGTCGAGGCCGATGCGGTCGAGGGCGGTGAGCCGGCCGTCCCCGTCCGGATAGGTGAGGGTGACGTCGTCGAGCAGCAGGGTCATCGGGCGCTCCCGAGGGCGATGAGGGGGTCGACGGCGGTGATCCGCCGGATGGACAGGGCCGCGCCGGCCGCACCGAGGACGACCATGACGGCGGCGGGCCCGAGGACCGTCGAGGGCCCGAGGACGAAGGGCACGTCCCCTCCGGCCACCACCGCGCCGAGACCGGCGGCGAGGGCGGAGCCGAGGCCGGTGCCGACGGCGAGGATCAGCACCGCCTGTCCCAGCGCGTCCTTCAGCAGATACGGCGTGGACGCGCCGAGCGCCTTCAGTACGGCGACGTCGGGGGCCCGCTGGATCGTCCACACCGTGAAGAAGGCCCCGACGACCAGGGCCGAGATGCCGAAGAGGAAGCCGCGCATCAGCTGGAGCGAACCGTTCTCCGAGCGGTACGAGCCGATGGCGTCGAGGGCGTCCTCGACGGTGCGGGTCTCCGTCCCGGCGGCGCGATCGCCCGCCGCGAGGTCCGCTCCTGGCCGGGTGGTCAGGGCCAGCACCGTCGGTTCGGCACGGCCGAGGCGCCGCCAGCTGTCGAGCGGGATCCACACCACGGGCGTGTGGCTGTACGAGGCGTCGCCCGACACCCGGGCGACGGTGAGCCGTACGCCGGATGCGCCGCCCAGGACGACGGCGTCGCCGACACCCACGCCCAGGTCGTCCGCGGCCGGCCCGGTGAGCACGGCGCGGCCGGGCGCGACGCCCGCGGGCGCCGGACCGGACCCGGGCCGCACGCCGAACGCGGAGACGGCCACCCTCCGGTCCCCGGCGGAGCCGACGGCCGGGGCCGCAGCCGCGTTCACGGTCGTGACGCCGAGCGGTTCGGCCCTGGTGACCCCGGGCTGCCGGGCCCACTCCCGCAGGCTCCGCTCCGGCACCGCGGAGTCCGTGAAGGACACGGAACCGCCGGCGGGCGGCCGGGAGAAGACAAGGTGGTCGGCCGGCAGACCGGTCACCGCGGAGACGTTCTCCCGGGCCAGTCCCGCCGTGAGCCCGGACAGCAGCCCCACCAGCAGGGTGATCAACACGATCACGGTTCCCATGAGCGCGAACCGGCCCTTGGCGAACCTCAGATCTCTCGATGCGACGAACATACGGACCACGGTGCGCGGTCCGCGGCCGGTCCGGCATCGCGCGCCGGTTGGCCTTGCGATCAATCTTTCGGTTGAGGGCGGAACGAAATGCTCCGCCTAATCTGGACGGGTCATGGATCCTCGTTCGCTCACCCCCGCCCTGCGCGTGCTGCGTGTCTGCCTGCATCTGCTGATGGCGGCGCTCCTGGCACTGGCCGCCCTTCGCGCGTCGGCGCACCGCCCGGAGACCGCGGCCGCCGTCGTCGCCGCGGCCGTCGTCATGGGCGCCGTCTACGCGGCCGGCTCGCTGCTCCCGGCCGTACGCCGTTCCCCGGCCACCGCCGCGCGGTGGCTCGGCGCGCTCTGCGCGGCCTGGCTGGTCCTGCTGTGGCTCACACCGGACGGGCTGTGGGCGGCGTTTCCGCTGTACTTCCTCCAGCTGCACCTGCTGCCGACGCGGCTGGGCGTACCGGCGGTGGCGGCCGCCGCCGGCGCGGCGATCCTGTCGTACGTCCTCCACGGCGGACCGCTCGGGCCCGGGGCGTTCATCGGCCCCCTGCTCGGTGCGGCCGTCGCCGTCGCCACCGTGCTCGGCTACCAGGCGCTGTACCGGGAGAGCGAGCACCGGCGCCGTCTCATCGAGGAGCTGGTCACCACCCGGGCCGGACTCGCCGCGGCCGAACGGCACGCGGGCACGCTCGCGGAACGCGAAAGGATCGCACGGGAGATCCACGACACCCTCGCGCAGGGCCTGTCGTCGATCCAGCTGCTCCTGCGCGCCGCGGAACGCTCACTGCCCGCCGATGCACCCGCGGCCGCGCACGTCCGGCAGGCCCGACAGGCGGCGCAGGACAATCTCGCGGAGGCCCGCCGGTTCGTCCGCGCCCTCACCCCTCCCGACCTCGAGAACGGGTCGCTGGCCGGCGCCCTGGAGCGGCTGTGCGCCGACACCCACGGCCCCCGCGTGCGGTTCTCGGTGAGCGGCACCCCCGTCCCGCTGCCCACGCCGTACGAGGTGGCACTGCTGCGCGTCGCCCAGTCCGCGCTCGCCAACACGGTGCGCCACGCGGCCGCCGCCCGCGCGGAGATCACGCTGAGCTTCCTCGGCGGCGCCGTCGCACTCGACGTCGTCGACGACGGCTCGGGCTTCGCCCCCGAATCCGTGACGCCCTCGGCGGACGGCGGCTTCGGCCTTCCGGCGATGCGGTCACGTGCCGAGTCGCTCGGTGGCACGTTCACCGTCGAGACCGCGCCGGGTCAGGGCACGGCGATCGCGGTGACCCTGCCGCTGCCCGGCGACGGCGCGGCGCCGGTGAGCTGCGTGGCCTACGACGCCGCGGCCGCGGATGCCTCGACGACGGCCACCACGTCCGCAGGCCCCGTGACCGCAATCCCTGTGACCACGGGCCCCTTGACCACGGATCGCCTGACTCCTGATCCCGTGACTCCTGATTCCGTGACTCCGGATCGCGTGTCCGGGGGCGTCGTGCCGGCGAGGACCGGGACCGGAGGCGCGGCGCCCGGGAACACCGTGTCCCGCGACGACGCGCGCTCCCGCACGGTGCCGCAAGCGGTGGCCGGTACCGTCGCGTTCGACGGAGCCGTACGAGGAAGTGCCGTATGACGATCCGCCTGCTGCTCGCGGACGATCATCCCGTCGTCCGGGCGGGTCTGCGTGCCGTCCTCGACACCGAGCCGGACTTCGCGGTCGTGGCGGAGGCGGCGACCGCCGAGCAGGCCGTCGAGATCGCGGCAGCGGGGGGTGCGGACGTCGTGCTGATGGACCTCCAGTTCGGGGCGGGTATGCACGGCTCCGAGGCGACCGCCGCGATCACCGCCGGTCCGGGGGCACCGCGGGTGCTCGTCCTCACGACGTACGACTCCGACGCCGATATCCTCGCGGCCGTCGAGGCAGGGGCGGCCGGCTATCTGCTGAAGGACGCCCCGCCCGAGGAACTGGCGGCCGCGGTGCGCACGGCGGCCGCCGGAGGTTCCGCGCTGGCTCCGGCCGTGGCACTCCGGCTCATGGACCGTATGCGCACCCCGGCCGAAGCCCTGACCAGACGTGAGCTGGAGGTTCTCCAGCTGGTCGGCGAGGGTCTGTCCAATCTGCAGATCAGCAAGCGGCTGTTCCTCAGCCAGGCCACGGTGAAGTCCCATCTGGTGCACGTTTACGCCAAGTTGGGCGTCGACTCGCGCACCGCCGCGGTGGCCGCCGCGACCGCCCGGCGTCTGATCAGACGTTGAGGGCCCGCCTGCTGCGAAAAGGCCGTTCGCAGCAGGCGCGGCGATATTCGGCGACGCCTTACCCAGGGATACATCTTTTCCGGTCGGTGTCGCTGCCTCACCATGGGCTCTTGTTTCCGGCAGGTAACAACGGTCTGTCTCCGCATGGACAGGCCGCTCCGTCGTGCCGTGACGAGCGAGGAGTCAACAGGGTGACAGAGCTCCACCGGGCCCGTTCGGGCCCCGAGGACGAAGGATCCGCCCATGCCGCCCTGGCGGACGCGGAGCTCACCAGACGCATACGCGCCGGTGCGCCGTCCGCCTTCCCGGCCGTCCAGGAGCTGAAGCGCCGGCACCTGCCCGCCGTCCTCGCCTACGCCCGGCTCTGTGCGTACGACCGGAGCGCGGCGGGCCGGCTGGCACTCCAGGCCTTCGACCTCGCCGTCGAGGAAACCTGCCGGGGCGTCGAACCGCTCGGGACGTGGCGCCACCACCTGCTGATGCTCGTTCAGCGGATCGGCCTCGACTGGGCCGACGCCGGCCGGCGGGACCGGCTCGCACCAGGCTTCGTAGAGTGGGCCGACGCCGATGCCACCGCGGGTCCGGCCGGCCCGTGGGCGCCCGGGCGGCTGCGGTCCGAGGTGTCGGCCGCCATGCTGGCGGGCTTTCACCGGCTGGCGGAGCAGACCCGGGGCGTCCTCTGGTACGCGGTGGTGGACGAGGAGCCGGACGGCGTCGTCGCCGCCTACGCCGACGTACCGCAGGACCTCGTCCCCGAGCTGCGCGACCGGGCCCAGGACGCCCTGCGCCGGACGTACATCCAGGCGTTCCTGGAACGCCGTGGGGACCGGGAGTGCCTGGGCTTCCGGCGCATCATCGAGGCGGCGGCCCGTCCGGGGGACCGACGGCGCAGCGAGGACCTGACGGCCCATCTGGCGGGGTGCCAGGGCTGCACACGGCTGGTGGCGGAGCTGACGCGGATGCTGGACGACCCCAGGGAGGTGTTCGCCGAGGGCCTGCTCCGGTGGGGCGGGGCCGCCTATGCCGCCTCCGATCGCCCGGCCCTCCCGGCCGGCACCGCACCGGACGGGCCCGGCAGGACCGAACCGTCGGCCCTCATGCCCGCCCGCACGCCCGGCCACGTGCCCACCGCCGTGCCCGGACCCGCCGTGCCCGGACCCGCCGCCCCGGGGCACGGTCTCAGCGGCCGGTCCCGACAGCGACCCGCACGGCGGCCTTCACAGCCGGTCCTCCTCGTCACCGCGGCGGCCGCCGGTGCCGTCCTCGCCGGGACGCTCATGGCGACCGCCTTCGAGAACGGGGACCAGGCCCATGTCGTCCGGGCCGAGCAGCGCTCCTTGCCCGAGGGCCCGCCCGTCCTCGCCGCGCCCCCTGCCGTTCCCACGACCGTGCCCTCGGCGAGCCCCTCTCCTTCGCCGTCGGCGAGTCCCTCGCGCTCGCCCCGCCCCACCCGGTCGGCCACCCCCTCCAGGCCCCCGGCCCCTTCGAAGAGCTCCCCGCCACGATCGGTCCCGCTCGTTCCGGGGGGCGGCTACGTCCAGGTCGTCAACGCGGACTCCGGGCTGTGCCTGGACATCGAGAACGGTGTGATGGCCAACCGCACGGACGTCGTGACGGCACGCTGCACCGGCGCACGGACGCAGCGCTGGAGCCTGGACCCCATGGGCCTGCTGCGCAGCGGCGCGGACCCCGCGTACTGCCTGGACTCGCGTGGGGACACCGACCGCGGAGTGGGCATCTGGACCTGTTCCTCCGTCAACGGCAGGAACGGCATGAACCTGCTGTTCACCGTCGACGGATCAGGAGCCGTACGGCCTCGCATCTCCCCCGGTTTCGCCCTCGAACCGCTGGGAGACTCCGAGGGCGCCTCCCTCGGCTTCGACCCGGCCGACGGGGACAGCGACCAGCACTGGACCGCGCGCGCCTCCTAGCGGGGCCGGGGCAGCAGAATGCGGCGGCCAACAGCTGGTCGGGGGCGACCGCTCCGGGACGGGGATCCGTCAACTGCCCCGTCGTTCCTGTGGATTGCGCGGACGAGAGGGCTCCGCCCGGAGCGTGGGCCGCGGCTGCTGCGGGCGGGGTTCGCCGAAGAGGTCGACGGCGTTGCGCACGCCTCCGAGAGCGGAGGCGAGCGCGCTGACCGAGCCGATGGCACCCGCGATCAGCAGCAGGGAGCGGCGCAGCCGGGGCATCTCGGGAGCGCCGCTCACGGCCATCGCGTCCAGGGCGGCCAGTTCGTCGTCGGCGATCTCCCGGTCCCGGAACTCCGCGGGGATCCCGGCCAGTTCGCGACGCAGCCGGGAGACGGCGGCGCGCAGCTCCGCCACCCTCGGGTCCTCGCCGCTCCCGGTCACGGTCGTCAGCTCCACGCCTCGCAACAACGCTCTCCCCCACTCGCACTTCCCTGTGCCGGGCCGCGGCCGGTGGTCAGCCGCCGGGGTCCGTGGCCCAGTTAACGCCACCTCGCGCCACCCCCGCCACACGGTGATAGGAAATTCAGCTTGACGTGTCGACTTCCAAGGCCTTCCGCCACACCGTCAGGTCGAGCTTGATGTACTTGCTCGGGTCCGAGTCGGGGCTGAAGCCCTTGACGGTGAGCAGCCCGACGTTGCCCGCCGGGGTCTGCACACAGATCTGGGCGCCTGCGGAGATCTTCGTCTTGTAGATGTAGTTCGTGAAGCGCGTCTCCGTCCGGCAGGTCTCCAGCGAGCCCTTCTGGCCGCCCTGGAGGAGGACGAGCTCCGTGCCGTTCTGCGTCTTCAGCGCGTCGGAGTCGTAGAACACATCGCCGTCGTCCTCCCGCGGCTTGACCCGATCGTCGGAGAGGGACAGCGCATATCCGCTGGTCAGATCGATCCCGTTGTACGCGACGGGCGGATCGGCCTTCGGGGTCCTCGCCGCGCCCGTCGGGGAGCCCGCTCCAGAGGCGCCGCCGCGGCTCCCCGCCCGGTTCCCCTTTCCGGCGCCACCGGCCTTCACGAGGGCCGCCGTGCAGCTGCCCACGAGTCCGAGGACCACCAGGGCCACGATGACGAGGCCGATCCCCTTGCCCGTGCGGTTGGCGCGCGCTGGTATCTGCACAGCGGCCGGGGGCTGCGGGGGCACGGGAGCCGGGACCTGCAGGGGCGCCGGTCCGTGGGCGTACTGGGGCACGGGCCCGGTGTTGTACCCGGGCTGGGTCGGTACACCGGCACCGTACCCGGGCTGGGTCGGTACACCGGCACCGTACCCGGGCTGGGTCGGTACACCGGTGCCGTAGCCGGGCTGGGTCGGGGCGTACGCCGGCCCGGCGCCCTGGAACGGCGCGGCGAGGACCGGGCCGTAGCCGGGGGGCGGTGTGGCTCCGAAGGCGGGCGCCGGGGCCACCGGCGCAGTGGGCGTGTACGACGCGGCGGGCGTCTGCGCCGGAGGCGCGTCGATTCCCGGCGGCGGAGTTCCGGGAGCCGTCATGGAAGCGGGTGCGGGCGCGGCGATCCGTCCGGTGATGTCCGCGGCCACCGCACCGGGCAGCCAGTCCTCGGGCCTGCGCAGCATGGTGTCGGCGTTGGCCGCCTGGCAGATGCCTATGATCTCGGCGACCGACGGCCTGGCGTCGGGGTCCTTCGCCAGGCAGCGCGTGACCAGCTCGCGCAGCCGTTCCGGTACGCGACCGAGGTCCGGTTCCTCGTGCACGATGCGGTACAGCACACCGTGCGAGGTGCCTTCCCCGAACGCTGGCGACCCCGTCGACGCGTACGCCGCGACCTGACCGAGCGCGAAGACGTCGGTCCCGGGGGTCACCCGGCTCCCCGCGGCCTGTTCGGGCGCCATGAACGACGGGGTGCCTATGGTCACTCCGCTGCCGGTGAGGGACGTGGCGTCGGCGGCGCGCGCGATGCCGAAGTCGATGACGCGCGGGCCGTCTGCGGCGAGCAGCACGTTCGACGGCTTGAGGTCGCGGTGGACGATGCCCGCGCCGTGGATCACCTGCAGGGCCTCGGCGATTCCGGCGACGAGCAGCAGGACGGCGTCCACCGGCAGGGCCCCGTGCGCGAGGACCGCTTCGGCGAGCGAGGGCCCGGGGACGTACGCGGTCGCGAGCCACGGCTGTGCACCGTCCGTGTCGGCGTCGATGACCGGCGCGGTGTACAGCCCCTGCACCCGCTGCGCCGCTTGCACCTCCTGCGTGAACCGCCGCCGGAACTCCGGGTCCTGGCCGAAGTCGGGCCGGATCACCTTGATGGCGACGGGACGCCCGCCCGGAGTGTACGAGAGGTACACCTTGCCCATACCGCCGACGCCGAGCCGCGCGACGAGGCGGTATCCGGCGACGGTCTTCGGATCGTCGTTCTCCAGCGGCTGGAACACGGCGACGCGTTCCGTCTGCCGATCGCTCATGACTCACGTCCCCCATGACGGACTGCGTATCCGGACCGGCAGCCTATCCAAGATCGTCGGCGCGTCCGGCCGCCCGATGCGGTAAGCAGGGTGTATGGGTCGGAATTCTCAAGGACCGCTTGTCACTGGCCTCGTTCTGGCGGCCGGCGGCGGCCGTCGGCTGGGCGGCCGCCCGAAGGCCCTGCTGGAGTACCGCGGCCGCCCCCTTGTCGAGAACGCGGTGCACGTCCTGCGGACCGGGGGATGCGGTCGGGTCCATGTCGTCCTCGGCGCGGCGGCGGAGGAGGTGTTGCGCCGGGCCGATCTGTCGGGGTGCGTGGTGGCGGTCAACGCCGACTGGGAGGAGGGGATGGGCTCTTCGCTCCGCACGGGTCTCGCCTCGCTGGCGGCGTCGGGCGACGAGGCCGAGGCGGTTCTGGTGTCCCTGGTGGACCAGCCCGGCATCGGCGCGGAGGCCGTCGCCCGGGTGGTGGCCGCGTGCGATTCGCCCTCGGCGCTCGTCTCGGCGGCGTACGGCGGCCGTCGCGGTCATCCGGTGTTGTTCGGCGCGCGCCGCTGGGAGGAGGTCGCGGCACGCGTGTCGGGGGACTCGGGAGCCCGGGACTACCTCAGGGAACACGAGGACGCCATCACGCTCGTCGAGTGCGGCGACGTGGCGGACGTCCAGGACATCGACACGCCCGCGGATCTGACCCGTCTGGACTGAGCACGCCGTCGACGCCGGCGATGAGCTCGATGTGCCCGCAGTACTGCTGCGGCCGGACGGCGCGCGAGCGCCCCGTGAGCGGCGTGGCACCGAGCGCCACGATGTGTCGACCCGGAGAATCTCGACATCAACAATCCATTGAACTTCCACTATGAGGAAACTACTATCCACAGCTCAGAAGTACCCGAGATCCCAGACGGCGCCCGCAGCCCGCGTCCCGGAGTTCCGGCACCGAGTGCCGGCACCGGTGACGACGGCCGCACGGCACCGCCGCCGAAGGAGTGACAGCTCATGTCCGCACCAGCGCCGTCCCCGCTGGCCGTCGTCGTCGATGCCGCGCCGCTGCCCCGGCAGGAGGAGGTGCTCACGGACGCGGCCCTGGCCTTCGTGGCCGAGCTGCACCGGTTGTTCACGCCCCGGCGTGACGACCTCCTGGCCCGCCGTGCGGAGCGCCGCGCCGAGATCGCCCGCACCTCCACGCTGGACTTCCTTCCCGAGACCGCCCACATCCGTGAGGACGAGTCCTGGCGGGTCGCGCCCGCCCCGGCCGCGCTCAACGACCGTCGCGTGGAGATCACCGGTCCGACCGACCGCAAGATGACCGTCAACGCCCTGAACTCGGGCGCGCGGGTCTGGCTCGCCGACTTCGAGGACGCCTCCGCCCCCACCTGGGAGAACGTGGTCCTCGGGCAGCTCAACCTGATCGACGCCTACGAGCGCCGCATCGACTTCACCTCGCCGCAGGGGAAGACGTACGCCCTGAAGCCCGCGGAGGAGCTCGCCACCGTCGTGATGCGCCCGCGCGGCTGGCATCTGGAAGAGCGGCACCTGCGCGTCGCGGGGCGTGCCGTCCCGGGGGCGCTCGTGGACTTCGGTCTGTACTTCTTCCACAACGCCAGGCGCCTCGTCGACCTCGGCAAGGGCCCGTACTTCTACCTCCCGAAGACCGAGTCGCACCTGGAGGCCCGCCTCTGGAACGACATCTTCGTCTTCGCACAGGACTACGTCGGCCTCCCGCAGGGCACCGTCCGCGCCACCGTCCTCATCGAGACGATCACAGCCGCGTACGAGATGGAGGAGATCCTCTACGAGCTGCGGCACCACGCCGCCGGTCTCAACGCGGGCCGCTGGGACTACCTGTTCTCCATCGTCAAGAACTTCCGTGACGCCGGGCCCGCGTTCGTCCTCCCGGACCGCAACGCGGTCACGATGACAGCCCCGTTCATGCGCGCGTACACCGAACTCCTGGTCCGCACCTGCCACAAGCGCGGCGCCCACGCGATCGGCGGCATGGCGGCGTTCATCCCGTCCCGCAAGGACGCCGAGGTCAACAGGGTCGCGTTCGAGAAGGTCAAGGCGGACAAGGACCGCGAGGCCGCGGACGGCTTCGACGGCTCCTGGGTCGCCCACCCCGACCTCGTGCCCATCGCGATGGCTTCGTTCGACGCGGTGCTCGGCGACAAGCCCAACCAGAAGGACCGTCTGCGCGAGGACGTCCACGTCTCGGCCGCCGACCTCGTCGACATCGCCTCCCTTGAGGCCCATCCGACCTACGAAGGGCTGCGCAACGCCGTCCAGGTCGGCATCCGCTACATCGAGGCCTGGCTCCGCGGTCTCGGTGCGGTCGCCATCTTCAACCTCATGGAGGACGCGGCCACCGCCGAGATCTCCCGTTCCCAGATCTGGCAGTGGATCAACGCCGGCGTCGTGTTCGACAACGGCGAGCGGGCCACCCCCGAACTCGCCCGCCGGGTCGCGGCCGAGGAGCTGGCGGCGATCCGCGCCGAGACCGGCGAGGAGGCCTTCGCCGCCGGGAAGTGGCAGCAGGCCCACGACCTGCTGCTGCACGTCGCCCTCGACACCGACTACGCGGACTTCCTCACCCTCCCCGCCTACGAACAGCTGGACGGCTGACCGCACAGCAGCCGCCCCTGCCATCTCGGCCCCGCCCCGCTGAACGCACCGTCCCGGGCGCGGGGCCGCCCCGCTGAAGGCACCGCTTCAGGGCGGGCCGGTCCGGTCGGCCGGTGCACGCCCTCACGGCGACAGAGCCCCGCCCGCCCGTCCCTCCGCCGTCCCGTGCGCGGGCCCGCCGGCGACATGCGGTGCCTCCGCCACGGGGTCGGGCGGACGCCGGAGCGCGAGGTAGACCGACCAGAGCACGGAGACCAGCGGGACCGCCACGGCCGCACCCAGCACGCCCGCCGCGAGCGCGCCGCCGACGACGCTCAGGGCGACCACCACGGGGTGGAGCCGGACGGCCCAGCTCATCACGACGGGGTGCAGCACATGCCCCTCGATCTGCCCGATCACCACGATCAGCGCGACGACCACGGCCGCGACGACCGGCCCCTTCGTCGCCAGGGCCACTACCGCGGCCACCGCGAGGGCGATCGGTGAGCCGATCAGCGGGATGAAGGCCGCGAAGAACTCCAGGAGCGCCAGGGGGACGGCCAGCGGCACCTCCAGGACGACGAGCGCGATGCCGACGAGGATGGCGTTGGTCGCCGCGACCAGCACGATGCCGCGGGTGTACCCGGTGAACGTCGACCAGGCCGCGCGCCCCCCGGTGTCCATCCGCTCCCGGGCGTGGTGTGGCAGCTGGCGGCAGAACCAGGACCACTGCCGGTCGCCCGAGTGGACGAAGAAGACGGAGCAGAACAGCGCCAGGGCCAGCACGGTGACGATCTCGACGAGCCGGCCCGCGCCACTGAGCGCCTTGCTGATCAGCGCGGTCCGGTGGCCGGACAGATACGCGCCGATGCGCGACTGGATGTCGCCGAGCGCACTGGGGTCCAGCCGGAACGGCGGCTTCTCGAGCCAGCGCTCGATCGTGTCGATGCCGTCGGCGAACTCCCTCTCGAGTGTCTGCGTCTGCCCCGCGATGCTCGCCCCCACGAGGGCGAAGATCCCGAAGACGACGACGACGCTCCCCACCAGCACCACGGTCACCGCGAGCGGACGCGGAACCAGTCGCGCCAGGAGGTCCGCGAGAGGCCGGAGCAGAGCGGTGGCGACCAGCCCCAGGAACACGGCGATGGCCAGCTCGTGGAACCGCCCGAGGACGGAGAACACGGCGTACACGACCACACCCACCGCGAGCAGCCGCCAGGCGTAGGCGGCGGCCGCGCGGAGCACCCGCGGAACGAGCTCCTCGGTACCGCCCAGCCCGTCGGCGGGCGGCCCACCGCCCGGCGGCTCCGCCTCCTGTGCGGCTCCGGCGGCCGACGCGCCGGGCGCCGGACCGGCGCGGCGACGGTCACCGCGCGACATGCGCGCACCGCGCAGCCAGGGCCACGGCCGCGGTTCGGAGGCCGAACCGTCCCGCTGCGCATCCGATCGCCGGGGCATGGGCGCCGCGCCTTCCCCGCTCGCCGGTACCTGCTCCCGGGCTCAGCGGACGTACAGGGGGTACTCGTACGTCCTTGGTGCTATCACCGCGGTCCGCTCCTCGAACGTCTCCTCGGCAACATTCGCCCGAAGGACGTGCGGCACGCTGCGGCCCGGATGCGTCAGCGGTTGAACCAGGCCTCGCCCTCGGCCGAGGCGAAGGATCCTGCGACGGCGATGGCGATCGCCAGCCCCGGGACGGCGGTCAGTCCGCCACCCGAGAAGATGGTGACCACGGCCCCGATGGCCGTGAGGACCTCGACGATGATCACGGTCATGCGGACCCAGCCGTACCGGCGGGACGCCGGCACCCCGGACGCGATCAACGCGGCGGCGGCCAGAAAGCCCAGGAACGCGAAGGTGCGCAGTATCCCGGCACCCTCGTCCCGGCCGTGCTCGATGTTGTCGCCGACGAGGGCGAGGACGAGTACCGCCGCCAGGACGTTCATCACTCCCTGGAACCACACGCCCACGAGGGCGAATCTGACCTTGCTCGGCATGCGCTCGGGTATTGCCTGATTGCGTGTCATATCCGCTCCCCCCCAAGGCGGGCAGGGGAAGGACGGACACCTGCGGACCCACTGTCAACGGCGCGGTCCGAGCCACCCGGGGACGGTCGGACCGCTTGCCTGGCGGACCGCTCGCCGGCGGACCGTTTGCCGGCCGGACCGCTTGCCGGCCGGTCGGGGGCCGGTGGAGTCCGGGGCGGTGGGGCCGAACTCGGGCCGCATCGGGAGCCCGGTCCGCCGCGGACCGCCCGTCGAACGGCCCCGCCCCTCCGAGCCGCCCCGACCGTCCGAGCCGCCCCGACCGTCCGAGCGGCCACGGCCGCTCAGCGGATCGTGCCCGTTCGATCAGTAGGCGGAGTTCACATTGTCGATGGACCCGTAGCGCTGGGCCGCGTAATTACATGCAGCCGTAATGTTCGCAATTGGGTCATAGATGTCCCAAGACGTACCACCTACGTGGTATGTCCGAAATGTGGGGTCAATGACCTGCATGAGCCCCTTGGACGGAATGCCCTTTTTTGCATTTGAATCCCAGAGATTGATGGCATAGACATCGCCGCTCGACTCACGCATGAGGTTCCGGTGGATCCCGTTATAGCTGCCGGGAATTCCATTCGCCTTCATCACGATGAGCGCGTGCTTGATCCAGGAGTCAATCTGCTGCTGACTGGCGGGAGTTGCGGAGGCCGGCGTCGGCATGACGGCGGCGTTCACACCGAAGAGAACAGCGGCGGCGACAGCGCCGCCCGCGAGCTGCCTGGCGACCGAGGACTTCATTTTCGGGAGAACGGAAAGACGCATGACGCCGCCCTTTCACAGGATTCGTCGGAGGGGTCCCATGCAAGGCGGTTCATCTGGGAATGGGAATTTCCGCCAGGGGTGCTCCAAGCATCCGAATGAAGGGCTTCCACAGCAAGACCCAATTCTGTGATTGCTGCCACAAAGGGTCTGAATCAAGCAGAACCACCTTGTCGTGACTTCTACAGACGGAGCGGATCTTGCATGGCGATGTCGGACATGCCCCTACAGGACGACCACGGTGTGCCGGGCCGGGAAGTCGCCCCACGCATTCACCGCACGACGGCCGTCCCCACGGGCGCGCGACGACGTCGGCCGGGTGGGCACGCCGCGGCCCTCCGGTGTCCGCCCCGGCATGGTGGCGGACACGACGGGCCCGGCCCCGGAGAGGTTCCCTGCCGCGTCGCGCCCGGACGGTGAAGCCGTAGACGTTCCCGGGTGACAGCCGGTCGATGTCGACCATGTGTCCGGCGGCGGAAACCGACGCGACCACGGTCCCGCTCTCGTGGACCTCGTAGCCGGTGACCGCCTCATTGCCGGAGGCCGGCTCCCACATCACATGCACCGAGGCCGCACTGCCGGCCCGTGCGGTCACACCGGCCGGCACGGGCGGGCTCTCGCCGCCTCACTCCCCGCTGCCGCAGTAGGCGACCAGGGGAGTTGCGCAACAGACGAACGCTGCGGCCGCGCAACGGCGTTGCATGTCCGACCTCCATGAAATACAGGATCGGTCCAGACCCGTATCCCGTGGCCCGACGGCCCCGCCAAGACGACGGAACACCTTGGACGCCCCCGGCCCGTCCCGGTGGTGAGTGTCCGTCAACAGCCCCTGATTGCCGCTCACGTGAGCATGTGACGCCTGAACGTCCGTACGAGTCCGCAGGCGGACACGCCACAGCCGGCGTTCGGGCGGTGCCCCGTACGGACGCCCCATACCCCTCGTCCATCCGGCGACCGAAAATCGCCCGTGCCCGCGTGACGAAAAAGAGACCTGCACCTACCTAGCGGTAACAAGCGGCGCTGTGCCACATTCCCGCATGCCACCGGCCGGCGGCCCCCACATCGTTACGCCACATCGCCTGGAGATCGGCTGAATCCCGATCCGGCGTGGCCGACCGCAGGAGTTCCGTCGTGACCGGATTCCGCACCACGCGCGTGTTCCCCACGCGCCACAGACAGACAGGGCGCCTCGTCTCCCTCGCACTGCCGCTCGCGCTCGTGGCCGCTGCCACCGCGGGAACGGGCACGGCCGTGGCGGGTCCCTCGTCGGGGCCCACCGCGATCGTGTCCATGGGGGACAGCTACATCTCGGGTGAGGCGGGCCGCTGGCAGGGTAACAGCCTCACCAACAGCGGCAGCCGCGACGGCACCGACCGGGCGTGGACCGGGAGCGGTTACGACCCGGCGCTGGTGTACGGGACGACGGCCTCGAACGGCTGCCACCGCTCCGACTCGGCCGAGGTGCGCAGCGCCACGGGAACCGCCGAGAAGCTGATCAACATCGCGTGCTCCGGCGCCGTGACGCAGAACGTGTTCCGTGCGGTGAACGGCGGTGTCGCCTACAAGGGCGAGGCGCCGCAGGCGGACCAGCTCGCCGCCATCGCCGCCGCGAACGACGTGAAGGTCGTCGCCCTGTCGATCGGCGGGAACGACCTGGGGTTCGCCGACGTCATCCGTGCCTGCGCGACCGACTACATCGTCTGGTACTCGTACTGCCACGACGACCAGCAGACGGCCGTCGACATGAAGATCGACGGAGTGATGGCGAACGTCGGCAAGGCCGTCGACGAGATCCGCGCCGTGATGGCCGCCGCGGGGTACTCGTCGTCGGCGTACCGGATCGTGCTCCAGTCGTACCCCTCGCCCATTCCGCGCGCCGCGGAGAACCGCTACCCGGAGAGCGGCTGGTCCCGCGTCAGCACCGGCGGATGCCCGTTCTGGAACCTGGACGCGGACTGGGCCCGTGACTCCCTGACGCCGCAGCTCGCCGGCCGGCTCAAGGCGGTGGCCGCGGCGAAGGGCGTGCAGTTCCTCGACCTGCGCGACGCGCTCCAGGGCCGTGAGGTGTGCGCGAAGAGCAGCAGGCTGGTGTCCGCCACGCAGCCTCCGTCCGGGGCGGCGAGCGAGTGGGCGCGCTGGATCGACAGCAACGGCACCCAGGGGCCGGTCCAGGAGTCCATGCACCCCAACTACTACGGACAGCTCGCCCAGGGCCGCTGTCTCACCCTCGTGTACGGCAGGACCACGGGTGACTTCGCATGCCGCAACACACCCGGCTCGGGCCCGTCCGCGATGTATCTGACCGCGCTCCCCTGATCACGCCGCTGCCCGAACGGCTCCGTCTCCTCCGCGGAGCCGTTCGGGCGACAGCGGGTCAGGGGGAGGATTGGACCCAGGTCTGCAGTGCGCCGCCGCGCCAGTCGAAGAGTTCCTCGTCGTCGAGCCGGATCGCGTCGGTGTCCGCTCCGGCCACCCGCAGGAACTCCACGATGTCGCTGGGCTTGAAGGCCCGGCCCAGGATCACTCCGTCGTAGCGCACCCTCCGGGCGCCCTCGTCGTCGGGCGGGTAGACGATCACACGGGGCTCGGCCATAGGTCCAGCGTCACGCGCGCCGGGCGGGCCCGCATCCGCAGCACCGCGCGGTGCGGGGCACGACCCGCTGCTCACGACCGGGCAGGCGTCAGGTCGGCAGACGTCATCTCGACAGACGTCACGTCGGCAGACGGCCTAGCGGCGCTTCCGCCGCTTCACGGCCGGCCTCCGCGGCCGGTCGCCGCGGTGTGCCAGTGCCTGGAGGGCGCGGTTCGCGGCCGTGGCCACCTGGGGGTCCCCGTGCTCGGCGCGCAGGGCGGCCAGGATCCTGGACGCCGCGTGCGGGTCGGCGGTGACGAGGTCCGTGATCAGGGTGGCCGGGCCGCCCGGCCAGGAGGCCGCCGCATCGTCGAAGGCTGAGAGAAGGAAGACTGAACGGCTGTGGGGCAGGGACAGTTCCTCGTCCGCGGCTTCCCTCCGGGCGGACAGCACGCTCGCGCGTCCGTCCGCCCGCCAGCGGTCGGTGAGCCGGTCGAGGGTCCAGGTGGCCCGTGCCGATCGGGGGACGAGGCGGGCGTCCGCGGCCTCGCCGCGGGCCCGTAGGGATTCCTGTGCGCAGGCGCCGATCACCGGGTCGGTGAGGGCGTCCTGCAGGGCTTCGACGGGAGCGCCCGCGGTGTCGAGGGCGTGGAACAGTTCGCGGGTGCCGGAGGCTTCGAAGGTACCGTGGTGGACGGAGCCGATGGCGGTGAGGAGTTCGCGCCAGGCCTCGGCGCTGTCCCCTCGGGCCCGCAGCCATCCGGCGAGCGCGGGCGCGGCGGCGTACTGGGACCAGCCCTCGGCCGCCGCGACCAGGGTCTCGGCGCTCCAGGAGGCGACGGCTCCGCCGTCGGGTGCCTCGATGTGGCGGGCGGTCAGGAGGTAGCGGAGCACGGCCGCGCCGAGAGGGGTGAGGCCGAACGCGTCGCCGGTGCGGAACACCATGCCGGTCTCCGCGAGCCGGTCGACGACGGCGGCGAGCGGCCGTGCGTCCGCGTCGAGGCGGTCACGATCCCCTTCGTCCAGGTCCGGAAGTCCGAACAGTTCGGACAACTGCTGGGGGGACGGGGTCTCGTAGGCGCCGGGCGCCTCGTCGGGAACGGATACGGGGACGTCCTCCAGGGCCGGTGCGATGTCCCAGGAGCCGTACTCCCCCGCTTTGCGCGCGATGGATTCGGGGAGACAGCCGCGCTGGTAGACGGCGTACAGGAGGTGCGGGGCCTCGGCGGCGAACCTGTCGCCCGTCCCGGGGTTCTGCTGGAGCTGTTCGACCACGGCGGCGAGGACGTCGGCGGCCAGCTCGGTGAACTCTCCCGGCGAACCGTCGGTCCAGACCGTCGCGGCAGGCCCTGGGCGTGATGGCTCCCCGTTCCCGGACGGGGCGAGGAACCCGCAGGCCTCGGCGAGTGCGAGTACGTCGTCACCGCCCGGGCCCGCGCCCTGCGCCGTGGCCGCGGCGAGTGCGGACGGGAGCGGCGCGGCGCGCAGCAGCCCGGGGATCTCGTCCGGGGCGGGGAGTGCCGGCGGGGGCGGGGTGGGCACCGCGGAGTCGCTGTAGTAGTCGAGGTGCTGGTCGAGGAGGGTGTCGGCCAGGACGAGGTGCGGGAACGCCTCCGGGCCGGGGGCGAGATGGGCGTAGGGCCCGGCCAGCGCTTCCAGGAGTCCCGCGGCGGTCCAGCGGTCCGACAGCGAGGCCGCGATGTCCCGCAGCCCGCTGTGGAGTTCGCCGCCCCGCGCCCGCAGGTCCAGGAGGCGACCGGCCGGCGAGGGCGTCTGCTCGTCGCGGACGATCGCCGCCAGCAGCGCCTCGGCCAGGACGGCCTGCGCCACGGCGGTCCGGCCCATGAGATCCGAGCGGTGCATGGTGCCGGGCAGGGCGGGACGCCCGGCACCGGGGACGCGGTCGTGGGCGGCGAGCCAGTCCAGGACGGCGGCGGGGTCGTCGCCGTCGACGCCGTCCGCCCGCAGCAGCGCGGCGTACCAGCGCGGCCAGGTCAGATTGCCGGGGTCCGTCATGGCCCGCTCGAAGTCGGGCACGGTGGCCTCGACCGCCGTGACCAGTCGGTCCAGGCGTTTGGCGTTGAGCCGGCCGGCCTCGCGGACCCGGTCGGCGAGCGCGGTGAGGACGGCGGGGAAGAGGGGGAGTTCGTCGGGGGTCGCGCAGACGTGGGCGGGCACATCTTCGAGCAACAGGTGGCGGACGAGGTCCGGGGTGGGCTCGGGGAGCCCGGTTCTGCGGTCCGCGCCGCGCAGGGCGAGCAGGAACAGGACGGCGTCCGCTACGCGCCGGGAGGAGGGGGCGCGGAGGTCCGGGGTGCCGGCGAGGAACGCGTCGAGTCCGGTGTTGATCAGAACGGTCTCATCCACCCTTCCCAGCGTAGTGTCGGCCGGCCACGGAACCGGAGTACCCGGGGACGGTCCCCTCCATCGGGGTACGCCCTCGGATCCATCGGTGTACGCCCGCGGAGCGTGCTCCTCCTCCCGGTGGCTTCGCACCCCCGAGGCACGGGGGCGGTGGCCGGTGAGCGCCGCTTGATGCCGTGCGCCCGTACGCGCCCTCGTGGGACGGCTGCCGGGCCCATAGCTTCGCTGTCGGCAACGCCGTTGTCAGTGGGGGCTGCTTCACTGAAGTCGTCACACTCCGTCACCAACCAAGGGGGGAAGATGACGGATCGTACAACTGTGTCCGGGGCGCGGCGACGGCCGCGCTTTGTGTCGCTGACCGGGCTGCGGCAGCGCGGGTGGACCGATGCGATGGTGCGCGAACTGCTCGGGGAGCCGGATGTGCGCAGACGACATCCGGTGCGGCGGGCCGCACCCCAGTGGCTGTACTCGGTCTCCCGGGTGGAGGCGGTCGAGGCGAGCGAGCCGTTCCTGGCGCGGCACGAGTCGGGAGTCCGCAAGGCGATCGCGGAGCGCAGACGGCAGGCGGTCCTGGCGACGATCCGCGCCGAGCCGCTCCATGTGCCGCGGCTCGGGGAGGAGGCGCTGGCCGCGCGGGCGTCCCGGCACGGCGGCCCGCCACCGGAGCAGACCGGGGACGACGCCCGGGCCGCGCTGATCCGCAGAGAGGTCGACTACTTGCGGTACGCACTCTCGCGGTACGACCGCCTGCTCGACGGTCTGGACGCGTCCGTGGGGCGGGCCGAGGCGGAGGCACTGCTCCGGGAGCGCGTCTACGCGGCCATCGCTGGGGCGTACCCGTCCCTCGCGGCGGAGTGCCGGAGGAGGGCGCCCGGGATGTCGTAAGTGGCGGGCGCCGTACGGGCGGGAGTGACCGTCGGCCGGGGCGGGCGCCGAAATGGGTGCGCGCCCCGGGCGGGCAGCCTGGCATGCTCACAACCGTGACAACAAGCAAAGGCAGGATCAAACCCAGTCTCTACATCTCCGTGGACATCGAGGCCGACGGCCCGATCCCGGGGCCCTATTCGATGATCAGCATCGGCGCGGCGGTGGCCGGGCGCCAGGACGGGGAGAGGTATGTCGCGGCCGACCCCGAGAAGCAGACGTTCTACCGGGAGCTGTGCCCGATCAGTGACACGTACGACCCGGCGGCGCTCGCGGTGAGCGGACTCGACCGGGACCGGCTGCTCGCCGAAGGGGGCGACCCCGCCGAGGTCATGGCGGAGTTCACCGCCTGGGTGCAGGAGGTCGGCGCCGGGGCGCAGCCGGTGATGTGCGGGTATCCGGCCTCGTACGACTGGACGTTCCTGTACTGGTACCTGATCCGGTTCACCGGCGGGAGCCCGTTCGGCCACTCCGGCTGCATGGACATGAAGACGCTCTACGCGACCAAGGCGGGACTGCCGCTGCGGGCCGTCGTGAAGGGCAGGATGCCCCGCGAGCTGCTGTCGCGCCGACGGCACACCCATCATGCACTGGACGACGCGATCGAACAGGCCGAGCTGTTCGGCAACCTCATGCGCTGGGATCCCTCGGCCGCCGGGTGAGCCGCCACCGGCCTCCGCCGGACAGCCGGACCCCGCCTGCGACGGGTGGACGGTCCGCCGTAGCCTTCCACCGGTCGGGCATGCAGCCCGGTCCGGACGACCTGGGCCGGGGCCGGGGCCGGGGCCGGGGCCGGGGCCGGGTTACAACGCCTTGAGCCGTTCCACGATTTCGCGCAGCAGCTCCGGATCGTCGATCCCCGCTCCGGTCGCCGGCGGGGAGATGCGCACCAGTCCGGCCTCGACCAGATCCACCAGCAGCACCCGGACGACCGTGACCGGCAGGTCCGCGTCCGCCGCGATCTCGGCGACCTCCCGCGGCCCCCGGCCCACCAGGTCCAGCAGGGCACTGCGGGCGTGGTCGAGCGGCGGTGCGGCGCCGGCCGTTTCCAGGGCCGTGACGTACGACAGCAGGTCGATGCTGTGCTCCGCGACCGGACGGGTCCGGCCCCGGGTCACGGTGTACGGCCGCACCAGCGGGCCGGACTCGTCCTCGTACCAGTGGTCGCTCACGGGCTACGCGTCGGTGGCCTCGGCAGTCGAGCGCGAGGGCACGGCCATGTGCCGGCCCACCCGCCTGACCAGCAGGGACATTTCGTGGGCGAGCTGCCCGACGTCCGTCTCGATGTCGGAAAGCACGGCCAGCCGGCTGCCGTCGCCGGCCGGTGTGACGAAGAGGTAGGCGTCCTCCAGCATCACCATCGTCTGGCGGACGTTCCCCGCCTCGAAACGGGAACCGACCTCCTTGGCGAGGCTGTGGAAGCCGGCACAGACCGCCGAGAGGTGCTCGATGTCCTTGCGGCCCATGCCTTCGGACGCGCTGATGGCCAGACCGTCGGCCGTGAGCAGGACCGCCTGGCGGACGTGGTCGGTGCGGGCCAGCAGGTCGTCGAGGAGCCAGCCGAGGTCCGACTGGTCGTCATGGCGTTCCTCAGACATCGTCGTCCGTCCCTTCGTCGATCGTGCGGGTGCGTCGCGGCGTGTCGCCGGGTGAGGCCTGGGCGACGGGTTCGCCGCTGCGGCCCCGGTCGAGTCCCCGCTGGAAGGCACCGAAGATCGAACGCATCTCCTCCGGGGTCGTCTCCTTGACCGGCGGCTCGGCCGCGGCAGGCGGCGCGCCGCGCAGCGGGGCGGCCAGGGACGCCTGGCGCACCCGGGTGGGCAGGGGTCGCACGGGCGGCTGTGCTTCCGCGGGCTGCGGGGAGCCGGAGGTCTCCTGCGCGTCCGGCTGCTTCCGGGCACGTTCATGGACCGGCGGGACGCCCGGATCCGATACCGGCACCGGATCGGGCTCCGGACCACGGACCGGTCGTGTGCCGGGCGCGGGGTCCACGACAGGCCCGGGAACGGGGTCGGCGGCCCGGCCGCGAACGGCGTCCCCGACCGGCTCGGCAACGGGCGCGGCGTCGGCGTGCGTTCCGCTGCCGGGCACTGCCTCCGCGACGGGGGCCGGGGCCGGGGCGGCTGCCATGTCGCGCCCGGTCACCGCGCCGAGGGTGGCTTCCGCGCGCGAACCGTCGGCCACGGTCGGGGCGGCGGCCGCGACCGGGGTGGCGGCCGGAACCGGGGTGCCGGCCGGGACCGCGACCGGGAGCACGTCGTGGCCGGCGTCGTCGCCGGTTTCCGGGCCGGGAAGCGTGTCCCGACGCGGGACATCCCCCGGCACCTGGTGCCGCACCGTGCCCTCCGGCGAGCGCCGGGGAGCCGGGGCCACGGCTTCGAGCGGGGCGGACACCGCCGGGGTCACCCGCTGCTCACCGGCCGGCCCGGCCGCGGCCGCGGGACCGGCGGCCACGGGACCGGTGGAGCCGGGCACCGCCTGCTCGACGGGGGCCAGCAGCGAGTGCGGCAGCAGCAGCACCGCCGTGGTGCCGCCGTACGGCGAGCGGGTGAGCGTCACATCGATGCCGTGCCGGGCGGCGAGCCGCCCCACGACGTACAGGCCGAGCCGTTCGTCCTGCACCGGGTCGAAGTCACCGGGCCGGGTCAGCGTCCGGTGTGCCTGGTCCAGTTCCTCGGCGTTCATACCGAGGCCGCGGTCGTCGATCTCCAGCACGAAGCCGTTGCGGGCCTCGCCGGTGCGCATCGTGACCTGGGTGTGCGGCGGGGAGAACACCGTGGCGTTCTCGACGAGTTCGGCGATCAGGTGCACCACGTCGGCCACCGCTTCCGCGGCCACTCCCACCGACGGCATCGGGGGCACCACGACCCTGGTGTAGTCCTCGATCTCGCCCACCGCGGCCGCGACGACGTCGACCACGGGCACCGGTCTGCGCCAGCGGCGACCGGGGGTGGCGCCGGAGAGGATGATCAGACCCTCGGCGTGGCGCCGCATCCGGGTGGTCAGATGGTCGATGCGGAAGAGGTCCTCGAGCGTGTCGGGGTCGGCCGTACGGCGTTCCAGGGTGTCGACGAGCTTCGCCTGACGGTGCACGAGCGCCTGGTTGCGGCGGGCGATGTTGAGCAGTACGGCGAAGACCCCGCGGCGCAGGGTCGCCTGCTTGACGGCCGCCTCGACGGCGGCGAGGCGGGCGGTGTTGAGTGCCTGTCCGACCTGTCCGATCTCGTCCAGGCCGTCCTCCGGGTCGCCGAAGTGCAGCGGCGGCGCGGCCTCGGCCGCATCGACCTCCTCGCCCGCGCCGAGCCGGGCCATGACCTCGGGCAGCTGACGGGCTGCCAGCACATCGGCAGCGTCCCGCAGTGCCTCCAGCCGGCGCGAGATGCGCCGTCCGCTGGCGACGGAGAACCCGATCGACAGGCCCACGGCGACGAGCCCTGCGCCGCCGACGACGGCCGCCTTCGTCATCTCGTCGTAGGCGAACTCGCGTCCGCGGTCGGCGGTGTTGAGCGCGGACTCCGTGCACAGCAGCATGTAGCGCTTGACGGCCCGGTCGGTCGTGGTCCGCCAGGACTCGGCGGCGATGGCCTCGGCGGCGTCGTCCGGGTCCGCCCGCAGCAGGGCGTCCTCGCCGTCGGTCAGCGCGCGGTATTCGGCACCCTGCTCGAACTCCGTGAACAGCCGACGGGAGTCCTCGGGAAGATCCGGTACATAGGTGCGGTGGAAGACCCGCCGGTCCTCGATGGTGCCGGTGAGCGCGTCGTACTGGCGGTCCGTGAGGCGGCCCGCCGCGCGCGCACCCGCCACGAGGGCGTCCTCGCGGGAGACGTACTCACGGACCCGCACCAGTTCGATGACGACCTGCGCCTCCCGCGCCAGGCGGCCGGCCTGGAGCGCGGTGAGGCTGGACTGGACGTCGAAGGTCGGTTCGACGATGCCGGTGTACGCGTCGACGGCACCGTCCCAGGAGATCTTCCGGGCCATCACGCGTTCGCGCAGCCCCTCCAGGCCGTCCGCGGCCTGGAGCATCATGTCGAGCGACTGCTTCTGGCGATCCGACAGGTCACCGCGCCGGTCCTGGTCGTTGATGGCGTCGCGCATGGCGGCGACGGCGCGGTCGGTGGACCGCTGCTGCTGGGTCAGTGCGGCCACCTCGGCCGAGCGGTCCCGGCTCCTGGTGCCGAGGTAGGCGGCGGAGAGGCGGCGTTCGATCTGGATCTGCCCGACGGCGGTGTCGACGGGGGTTCCGAACGCCTCGTAGACGCCCTGGAGTCGGATGAGGGCGCGCAGGTCGCCGGTGACGGACACCACGGCGAACGTCCACAGGGCCATGAGGGCGATGACCGGTATGACCGTCAGGGTCACGATCCGTCCGCGGATCGTGGGGCGGCGGAATCGCCGGAGCATGGTCTCCCCAGAACACATAGAGCAACTGATCGGCGGCGCTTACCCTCCGGTACGCGCAAGCTACGCGACGGGCCGGGGCTGCGCAACGTTTCTGGGGGTAGCAGGGGTTCCGGATCGCCCCCGGGTCCCTCGCCCCGTGCGGTGCCCCGTCCGCACGGTCCGCGGACGGGGGCACCGTGCCGTCTCAGTGGGTGAGAGCGGCGGCCGGTTCGGAGGAGGAGGCCCCGGAACTCCTCCGCGGTCCCAGGTGGTTGAACAGCACATTGAGCAGCACCGCGGCCACGCACCCCGTCGAGATGCCCGAGTCCAGAATGATCTTCGCGGTGCCCGGGAAGGCGTGGTAGAACTCCGGCTCCGTGATCGGGATGATGCCGACGGCCAGGGAAACTGCGACGATCATCACGTTGTCGCCCTTGTCCAGGCCCGCCTTGACCAGGGTCTGAATACCGCTCGCGGCG
Organism: Streptomyces sp. NPDC030222; assembly: GCF_055573115.1. NCBI lineage: Bacteria > Bacillati > Actinomycetota > Actinomycetes > Kitasatosporales > Streptomycetaceae > Streptomyces > Streptomyces sp. NPDC030222. Next base: position 1,353 of record NZ_JBVICA010000014.1, on the reverse strand, counting down.
ACCGAACCGAAGAGCACGACCCCCGCTCCGCCCAGCACCGGGCGCGGGACGACCGCGATCAGGGACGCCGCGACGGGGCACAGCCCCATCAGGACGAGGAACCCGCCCCCGACGGCGACCACGAAGCGGCTGCGGATGCGGGTCATGGCGACCAGCCCGATGTTCTGGGCGAAGGCGCTGCACATGAAACCGTTGAACAGCGGGCTCAGCGCGGAGCCGAGGGTGTCCGCACGCAGACCGGCCGCGATGGTCCGCTCGTCGGCGGGCCGTTCGACGATTTCCCCCAGGGCGAGCATGTCCGCGGTGGACTCGGTCATCGAGACGAGCATCACGACGCACATGGAGAGGGTCGCGGCGAGCGCGAACTGCGGCGCGCCGAAGTGGAAGGGCGTCGGGAAGCCGACGAGCCCCGCCTCGGCGACCGGGCCGAAGTCGGTGACGCCGAACGGCACGGCGACGACCGTGCCGATGACCAGCCCGAGCAGGACCGCGATCTGCTTGACGAACCCGCGGCTGAAACGCCGCAGCGCCAGGACGACGACCAGGGTGAGCGCGGCGAGCGACAGATGGGTCGTCGAACCGTATTCCGCCGCCGCGGGATCGGGGCCCTGGGCCCAGCGGAAGGCCACCGGCAGCAGCGACACACCGATGAGGGTGATGACCGTGCCGGTGACGACGGGCGGGAAGAAGCGGACGAGCCGGCTGAAGAACGGGGCGGCGAGGAAGCCCAGGAGGCCGGCGACGATGATCGCGCCGAAGATGACCGGCAGGGCGTCCGCCCTTTCGTCGGTCGTCTCGACGACGGCGAGCATCGGGGCCACACCGGCGAAGGTGACGCCGTTGACGAAGGGCAGCCGGGCGCCGATCCTCCAGACGCCGAGCGTCTGCAGGAAGGTGGCGAGGCCCGCGGTGAAGAGGCTCGCGCCGGTGAGGAAGGTGAGCTCGGTGCCCGAGAGGCCGACGGCGGAGCCGACGATCAGCGGTGGGGCCACCACTCCCGCGTACATCGCGGCCACGTGCTGCAGCCCGCTGGTGATCATCCTGAGCGGGGGCAGCGTCTCGTCGACCGGATGCCTCCCGCCGTCGGGGACCTCGCCTGCTTCGGTACGGACCTGGGGTTGTGCGGTCACAGCGGTTCCTCCGGTCGGGTGGCACGTCGGCGGTGACGTGGGTTTCAAGGAGGTGGTGCGCAAGCACGGGCACGGGCGCGGGCCTTGATGACACCAGCCGGTGATGACACGAGTCACCGGGGCGGGGGGGGGGTGCCGCAGGCGGTGAAACCCCCCCCCCCCGTCTGTGGCTCCCCCCTCTGTCGCCAAAAACCCCCGAGGGACGTACTCCCCCCCCCCCAAC